>DATBBD010000389.1:0-9106 GCA_036271175.1 Polyangiaceae bacterium
CGTGGCCGCCGGTCGGCCCTTGGTCGACGCTCTCGCCCTTCGCCTCCTCGTAGAGATGCTCGGTGAACGCCGGAACCTTTTCGAGGTAGCGGAGCGAGGGCACGGCGCGGAGGCCGTCCTGGTTCATTTCCGGACCCCCGAGCTGCGTCGCGCGATCGTTCGGCGGCCCGTACGCAAAGCGTGGGTCGTGACACGTCGCGCACGCCAGTTTCTTCGAACGCGAAAGCGCCGGATCGAAGAACAAGGATCGACCCGCTTCGGTCATGGCCGGCACCGAGGGTCGCTTGCTGAATCGCGTCGCATAGAATGACGTCGACGCGGCGGGCGGCGCGGACGACGCGCTCGCGGAAAGCGCCGTTTTTTGCGTTAATACTGCCTGATCGGCGTTTTTTTCACGGCACCCGCCGGTCGTCACCAAAGCCGAAATGAACAACGCTGTGTGACGCGCCAAGGTGGCTTTCGGACGGCGCGCCCGATCGTCGCGGTCGCCGCCAACGACGGCGCGACGATCGCCTTCGAGCCTCGTCATGGGACGCTCTTCGAGTAGCCGTCCGCGCGCGACGTGTCGAGCCCCTCGAGCGTCGTTCTATTGGGTTGGGGGCATCGGCGTCGCACGACGTCGCAGGTCCATGTGCCCGTGACGTCCCCGTGGCGACGACGCGACGAAACTCTGAAACGCGATCACGCGGGCATTGGTGCGCAGGTCCTCGTGAGTCACGAAATGCAGATCGCGTGACGGCACGAGCAGCCGCGGAAGCGGAACTCGTGAAACCTCGTCGAGCATCTGACGGATGCGGGTCACCGGCGACCCCTCGGCAGGGTCTTCAGTGACCCGGTCGATGCGCGCAAGTGAGCGAATCCAGGGGAAATGTCGCTGCGAGAGACCCTGGCACTCCCATTGCTTCATTCACTCCGCGAGATGACCGAACCGCGTCGTGACTCAGGTGACCCCTCCATGGTTGGCCGCACTCTGTGCGACACCTATCGCATCATCGCTCAACTCGGCGTGGGCGCGATGGGCACCGTCTACGAAGCGGAGCATGTTCGTCTCAAGCGCGCGGTTGCCGTCAAGGTGCTCGCCGATCGGTATCGCCAGAACGTCGCCGCGCTGAAGCGGTTTCACAACGAGGTCCGCGCGCTCGCTCTTCTCGACCATCCTCACATCGTTCGCATTCTCGACTTCGCGGTGTCAGGCGATGGAAGACCGTTCCTGGTGATGGAGCGGCTTTACGGCACCACGGTCGGCACCCAGCTCGCCTGTGGGCATCGTTTTTCCGTCGCGACCACGGTCGACATCGCGCTCCAGGTCGGTGATGCGCTCGTCGCCGCGCACAGCAAAGGGATCGTTCATCGCGATCTGAAACCCGATAATCTGTTTCTCTGCAGCGTTCCTGGGGGCGCGTCACTCGTGAAGGTGCTCGACTTCGGCATCAGTCGGTTGCCGGGCTCCGAGGGACCGCGCATCACGACGGACAGCGAAGTCCTCGGCACGCCCGAATACATGTCGCCGGAGCAGGCTCGCGGCCAGAACGAGTGCGTCAATGGTCGCGCCGACCAGTACGGCCTCGCCCTCGTCATGTACGAGATGCTCTCCGGTGTCTCCCCGTTCGCGGCCGGCGACGTGCAGGAATCCTTGAACAAGGTCGCGAACGAAGTGCCGCCACTCGTCAGCGACTACGACCGTAGCGTTCCGCGTTCGCTCGCGTTGGTCATCGCTCGGGCCATGTCGAAGGATCCGTCGGAACGCTACCCAGGAATCGACGAGTTCATGGACGCGGTGCGCGCGGTCGCGCCGTCCGCACGCAGCCGGTCGATTCCGGCGCAGAGTGAACGCGCGCCCCGCTCGATGCCCGTCGCGAAGGGAAAATCCGACGGGGATCCCGTTCGCACGATCGCCCTGATGTTGTCGCGCGCCCGCGCAGCGTTCCTGGGCGGTGACCTTGCGACGGCGACGGAACTGGCCACGACGGCGCTCGATGCGTCCGCGCTGTCGAGCGACGCGGCGCTTCTCGCCGTCGTCGAGATGGCAGAGCCCCTGCTGGACGGTGTGCTCAGCACGGCGCTCGAACCGATGGACCGACGCATCGTCCGCGACACGAGCGAGCTGCGCTTGCTCTCCGAAGTCCAAGCGCAATTCTTGTCCGGGTTCCGTCCGCGAACCTCGATCAACGACGCCATTCGCGGTTCGTCTCTCAGTCGCCTCGACACGCTGCGCACGCTCCTCGATTTGGTGTCCCTCGGCGCCATCTGGTTTCGCGCAGAGATCCCCGCTCCCCGTTCCGACAGACAACTTTCGACGGCGCGCGAGCCCGCAGCCACGTCGGCCCCGCGAGCGCTGAAGCGCGCCTGAACGAGCGCACGAGTTCGTGAGGAGCCGCTGGGGCAGGAAGGTCTCGTTCGACCTTCGCGCGGAGAAGTGCGCTTGAATCGAGCGCACTGATGTTTTTGCGGGTGCATGGTACGCTCGATACCCGATGTTCGGTCGTTCACCGTTCGGCGCTGCTCTCGTTGCGGGGACTCTGGGGTGTTGCCTCGGGTGCAGCAGCGATTCGGGAAATAGTTCCGGCAAGCAGGGCGCCGGCGGTTCCGGCGGGGGACTGATCTTTTCGACGGGTGGCGGGTCCACCTCGGGCCCTTCGGGTCCCTCGAATCCCTCGAACCCGGTGCCCGTCCCGGCGAATTTCGTTGCTGGTGAATTCGGGGGCTACGCGCTCGGTGAGCCCGTCACGACCGACACGGCCGTGGGCGTCGGATCCAACGGCGCGGACGGCGGCAATGGTTGCGACGTCCTGGTCGGAGAGGTCCGCGACTTCAAGGGGGCGAACGAAGCGGACGGTCACCCCGATTTCGAGGCGTTCGCCGGCAACGACGTCACGCCGAATCTCGTCGCGATGGCCCTCGGCACGGACGAAAAGCCCGTCTACGCCTCGCACTGCGAAGCCAATCCCGACGCCGCGCTGTGCCCCTACGGACAGATGACGACCAGCAAAATGTTCTTCGACGAGTGGTACCGATTCACGGCCGGTGTGAACAAGCCATTCCTCGTTTACTTCCGGTTCGCGCCGAACGGAAACAAGTCCACGTTCTCGAGCAACGCCTTTTTTCCGCTCGATGGGGCAGGGTGGGGGAACTCACCTCAAGACGGCGCGCGCCACAATTTCGGGTTCACGACCGAGCTCCACACGTTGTTCCAATACAATGGCGGCGAAGAGTTCACGTTTACCGGCGACGACGACGTGTGGGTGTTCGTCAATCGCCAGCTTGCGATCGATCTGGGCGGACTCCATCCTTCGAGGAGCAAGACGCTGACGCTCGACGACGCGGCGGGTGCGCTCGGAATCACGCGCGGCAATACGTATCCGCTCGACCTGTTCCACGCCGAACGGCACTCGGTCGACTCCGATTTTCGCGTGGACACGACGCTCGCGTTCTCCAACTGCGGAACGATCGTGCCCGACATTCACTAGGAGCCTGTCGGGCAAAGCCCGACGGGCTCCGCCCTCTTCAAGATGAGAAAGGCCATCCGTGGGGTTCACGATTCGGGGCGGCCTTCGAGCGTGAAGTAGAAGCACGCGCCTTCGCCGAGCTTGCCCTCTGCCCAGACACGCCCGCCGTGACGTTGCACGATGCGCTGAACGGTCGCCAGCCCGACACCGGTCCCTTCGAATTCGCTCTGGGTGTGCAGTCGCTGAAAGACGCCGAAGAGCTTCGAGGCGAAGGCCATGTCGAAGCCGGCGCCGTTGTCGCGGACGAAATAGGCGGCCTGTTCGCCGTCGAGCACGGAGCCGAACTCGATGCGGGCGTCGGGTTGGTTTCGCGTGAACTTCCACGCATTGCCCAATAGGTTTTCCAGGGCCGCGCCGAGGAGAGCGCCGTCACCCTGGTCCCCGAGCGCGTCGGCGATCACGAATCGTACGGTGCGGTCCGGCTGCGATTCTCTGAGTCTTTCGACCGTCGCACGAGCGAGTTCACTCAGGTCGACAGGCTCGTCGCGAATACTGAGGCGCGTGATCCTGCCGAGCGCGAGGAGCCCGTCGATGAGCCGTCCCATGCGCTGTGCGGCTTCGCGCATACGCGCGAGGTAGCTTTGCCCTACGGCGTCGAGCGTGTTGCCGTACTCCTCGAGCAGTGCGTGGCTGAAGCCGTCGATGCCACGGAGCGGCGCCCGCAGATCGTGGGCCACCGAGTAGCTGAATGCCTCGAGCTCCCGGTTCGCCGTCTCCGCGGTTTCTCGCGCGCGGAGAACCTGCGCGACGGCTCGCTTCCACTCCGAAATGTCGCGCGCCGCGATCGAGGCGCCCGCGAGCTCGCCCTGCGAGTCGACAATCGGCGAGATCGTCACCGAGACGTCGACGGCGCTGCCGTCCTTGCGGAGTCGCACGGTTTCGAACGGCGCGACGGGTTCGCCCTTCGAGAGACGTGCGGTGAGCTCTCGCTCCTCGTCTCGACGTGCGGACGGGATGAGCAGCGTACTCGCGCCGCCGATCATTTCTTCGGCCGCGTAGCCGAACAGTCGTTCCGCCCCTTTGTTCCAGCTGCGGATGAAGCCGTCCAAACCGCTGCCGATGATCGCGTCGCCGGAAGACTCCACGATGGCGGCGAGCTGAAGTCGCTGCTCGTCGGCTTTGCGGGTTTCTTTTCGCGCTCGTTCGGCCTGCAACATCGCGATCTGCGCCGTGGCTTGACTGCGCTTCGTGATGTTCGCGAGCAGCAAGATCGTGGCGAGACCGGGGACGTAGATCGAGTGTCGAAGCAGCCCCTCGGTTGCCGCGGCGCGGAGCGCACACGCGAGCGCGAACACCGAGAACGCGACCGCTTCACGCGGCGACTGCACGCAGATGCTTGCGCCGGCGAACGTGACGAAAGCCCCGATCCACCACGTGGAGTCTCCGTGGTTTCCAACCACGAGATACATGTAGTGACCCACGAGGAGGCACAGCCACGCGGTGAATAGAAACGAAAGGCGTGTCTTGACCCAGGTACTAAAATAGCTCGCGGTGAGAATCAGTCCGTTCAGCCCCACGACGAGCAGGCGCCCCGGCAACGGGTTGAACGAACCCGGCAGCAAGAGCTCCACCATGAACCACCAAGATAGATAGATGCCGCCGGCGATCCCGACGACGGTTCGAAGGCGCGCCGTGCTCGCGTCGATGGTCCACGGGCTCATCGCGACCGCCTGGACGGACCGGCAACGGCGGTGTGAGTCATGCGCGAGCTCGCTCCCTCCGTGAGCACAGCACATCATCATACCCGGAGCGGTGCCGAAGTCCCGCTCGCGGATTTCGGGTGCGTCGTTCTGCCGCCGCGAGAGGGCAAAAAGCAACGTCCGCGCAAACACTTATTTAGAAGCGGCTCCCGCGACGTCGCGGCTCGACGGCGTGAACCCCGCTGTACGAAGCGCCAGCGCCGTGCGCGGGATCGTGCATGACGTTCGGCAGCCTATTCATGCCGGTATCTCGGGGCGCGCTATATTGCGCGCGAACATGCGCGAATTCGCTCCGACGTTCCACACCTCGGGTCTCATCTCCGCCGCCCTCGATGAGCGCGGTTTCGTCGTGCTTTCGCGCGGTTGGACGATGCAAGCGTGCGGCGTCGACCGAGCCGCTCTCGACGACTTCGCGACGTCGTGGAACGAGCTGCCGCCCGATCCGTATTTGAAGGACGGAGGTCACTATCGTCTCCGCCGCCATTCGTCGTTCGTCGTCGATAGCGGGCTCTGTCGTCCCGTTTCCCACCGCCCCCACTTTCAATCGTCGAACTACAACGCGCTCCACGGCGGCATGGAGCGTTGGTTCGAGCCCATGAGCGACGAGCTCGCCGGTCATCCGGCGTTTCAACGGCTCATCGTGTCACTCGGCGAGCTCTGTTCCGAAGTCTCGGGCGCTCGCCCTTGGTTCGTCGAGGCTCACCAATTCCGCATCGACACTCACGAGGGCATCGGACGGCCGACGCCGGAGGGCGCTCATCGCGACGGCGTCGACTTCGTCGCTGTCTTCTTCGTCGGACGCGCGGGCATCAAGGGCGGCGAGACGCGAGTCTTCCAAGCAGCGGCGCCGAACGGCGTTCGCTTCACGCTCACCGAACCCTGGTCGCTCCTTTTCCTCGACGACGCGCGCGTCGTTCACGAATCGACCCCCATACAGCCGGCCGAACAAGACGACTCCCCAGCGCGAGGTCATCGCGATACTTTGGTGCTCACTTTTCGGCGCGACGGATTTCAGCGCCCCTGATCGCGTGCGGCCGACTCAGGGCGGACCTTCGACGGGTCTGAAGGCGATGCGCTTCACGACGACGGCGAGCTGTCGTTCGTCGGCGGATCTGCCGAGCTCTTTCGGCGACACGGCGTAGGCGTAGCGCAGCTCGACCCGGTTTTTCTCTCGAATGACCCGACTCGGAAGCTGGACGACCCGTGTCTCCGGGTCTTCGGCGAGATCGATCGACGCGACGCTCGTGTCGTTCACGACGATGCCGACTCGTTGCCGGCGTCCGGGGACGACGAACGGCGCGAGTAGCAACGTCATGCGGACGTCGTGCGCCGCGTCGAGCGGCACTTCCAGCGTCGAACTCGCGCCGTCGGACCAGACGAAGCTTTCGCCGCCGTCGACTTCGTCGCCCGACCAGCCCTCACGCAGAAATGTTCGCGCGGCGGGGGTGCCGAAGATCAGCTCGAGTCCCTGGTCGCCTCCCGCGCGCGGCCGCACGCGTCTCAGAACGGCCCGACCCCCCCAACCGCTGAGCCGCGCGACCTCCTCGATTTCGAAGCGCTCCCTAAAGTCCAGGACGTTGGGGCTGCTCTCGTACTCCTCGGGCTCGATCACGGTGTAAACCGGTCGCTTCGCCCCCATGGCCCAGGTGATCAGATCTTTCGCCGACGGCTCGTCGTAGTCGAACGATTCGAGCCCCGCGTACATGCGAAGGGGCCCGGTATAGTTGACGGCGCCCACGAGGCTGTCCCGCGGTACGAGATCGGCGACGAGCCGCGAATCTTCGAAGTAGGTTTTTTCGAAGCCCTGCAGGAAGAGGTGGTGAGTTTCGTCGAACATCAGCGCTCGTCCGCAGCTGAGGAGCACCGCCGCCGTACCGATCGACGCGATCGCCATCGTAGGGAGCCCTTTCCGCTCGACCCATTCGAAGAGCGCGACGGTTCCTTCCGCCGCCAAAACGAAGAGGGCCGGATATGCAGGAAGCAAGTATCGCGTCCACCACCAGTCGATGAAGGGATATTTCCACCACGCATAGAGACCCACATATCCCAAGAGCCAAATGACGAATGCAACACTCTGGCGCGGCCGTCTGAGGATCTGGAAGACCGATAAGGGGACCACCAACCCAAACATCGTGAGCGTCGTTCGACCGAAAAAGCCGAGCTGCCGTGCTACGAACTCGGTCGAAAACTCGTGGACGTTCCCGGAGTAGGCCGGCGGGAACGGGCGACCATAACGACCGATCGCGAAAGCCCCCCAGCAAACCAGCGTGAGGGTCATGCCCGCGGCGAGCCGGCGAAAATGCGCCTTCTCCGGGCGAAGCAAGAGCAGCGCAGGGACGAAAAGCACGTTGGTCGGGCGGATCCAGAACGAAAATCCGAGCGCGGCTCCGGCAAGCTTCGAGCGACCGCGCTCCGCGAGAACGAAAGTGAGCAAGCAGAACGTCGCTGCCGGCAGATCGCTCATCAGCTGGGTGCTGCCCCAAACGACGATCGGCGATGCGGCCCAGAGCGCCGCAAAACCGAGCGCGATGGCATGCCCGCACCGCCGCGCGATCGCGTCGTAGAGGAGCCAAGTGCCGAGAGCACCGAGGAGGGGATTGACCCAGAATTCGACGTGGAGAAGGCCGGCGAACGCGAGAAGCGCCGGAAACCCGGGCGGCATGATCGAGACCAGCCCGTGGGCGATCCGCTCGTAGCAAAGGGGGACGAGCGCCGGGAACTTCGCGGGGTCCAAGCTTCCGTTCAACCCCACGTCTTTGCCGCGGAGGACCAGCGAATCGGAAAGGTACGCCCAGGTATCGCAACCCCCCGCGTAGCGCGACGAAAAGTGGCCGTACGTGAGCAGCGCTGCGAGGAGGAGCGCGCCGAGTGCGAGACGTCGAAGAGGTATCGGCCAGAGGGAGCCGGAGATCACTCCCTTCACTTTACCTGGTTGCTGATCGCTTTTGGAAATCCGGCAATTTGCGGGATATTTCGCTGGATTCGTGTCGTTCGCGCTCCGTCCCGCATCGCGAGAGAAGCGAGTCGGTCAAGCGTGCTCGCGTCGCGCTCGTCGGCGGCGCGATGCCAAACTGAGTGTGCAAAAGTCGAACACTCGTCTGCGTGAACTGACGCTGAAGACTGAAGGCTCGCTGAGGCAAATCAGCTGGTCACTACGTGCGCCACGCTGCGCAGAACGTGGCGGGTTCAGAGAGGATTCGCGGCTTCGATAGGCACTGCTGCGATGGAATCAGATCGCGACGGAAATTGACTCCGCGACCGGAACGAATGCTGAGCGAACGTGTGCGTTCAAACGAGCTCAACGGTTTGCTGTCAAGGAGGATGGGGTGCGATATTGTGTCGGCGCGAGAGGCGGCTCGCCGAATGCGGGCAAGTAGAATTTCGATGCCGGGACTCCGGCGGAGGTCAGCGTTCATGAAGGTTCTTCGACACGTCAATGTGCTCCTTGCTCTAACCGCCATTGGGGTCGTCGGCTGCGGAGCCGGTGGAAACGGCAGCGGCGGCACGGACGACGAAAACGGAACCGGCAATACGCCGCCGACGGGGCAAAACCCGGGTGGCAGCACTCCAGTCGGCAGCAACCCGACCGGCTCACAACCGGGCGGCTCGACGCCGACAGGCACGACCACGCCGCCGACGGGAACGACGACGCCCCCCACGGGCACGACCACCCCGCCGACGGGAACGACGACGCCTCCCACGGGCACGACCACTCCGCCGGTCGGAACGACGACTCCGCCGACGACCGGCGACACGGGCCCGGTCCCGGGGGCGAACTACGACGCGAACGGCGTGCTGCTTGCGCCGGACCCCTCGCTCGGCCTGCAGATCGTCACGCCGACGTTCACCCTGAACCCCGGCGACGAAGTCTTCAAGTGCTTCCACACGATCGTTCCGAAG
>DATBBD010000390.1:0-3462 GCA_036271175.1 Polyangiaceae bacterium
GTGATGATCGCGAAGACCAGCCCGGCCATGAGAACTTGGCCGGTTCCGCCGGATCGGAGCGCCCGCATCATGAAAGCGCGGGTAGCACTAGCCCGTGCCGGCGCTCTTTTCCACCCCCAGCGCGTACTTCAGCTCTTCGACGAGCGCTTCGGCCTCGACGCCGCGCTCGAATGCGACCTCGTACCAGGTGTCCAGGGTACCCGGGCCGCCACCGGGGTCCTTGATGGGGACCACTGCGCTCTCCACTTCGCGGTAGCCCCGCGACGCGCTCGATTCCGCGACGCCTCGGGCGCGCGCGAAGAGCGCATCGGCGGATTCACCGGAGAAATGGCTCGCTTGCGCGCGGACCACGAAGCGGACCACGAAGGGGTCGGCCGTGATCACCGAGACGCCGGAGTCCATGATCAGGTTCTCCCGCACGCGGTCGGCGAGGTGGACCCGGCCGGCTTGCACGCGGAAAACCTCGAGCCCGGCCGCGGTGAGCTGCTTGGAGAGCTCGGTGGGGGTGGGGCTCGACATGGGTTCGCTGGGGCGACCTTGGCACCCCGACCTTCTCAAAGCGATAGATCACCGTCAAGGACGGCCGGAATATTTCTCGGGCGTACGACCCCAGCGCTCGTTTTTGCCGGACGATGACGTGTGGCGTGGCGCGGCGTTGGTCCGGCGCGCGCGCCCGAGTAAGCTTACGGTGTTGACTCGCCGGAGCTCGAACCCTTCGACGCCGCTTCCGCCGGGGGCCGTCCACGCCACTCGCCGCGTCGGCGGGTCCCGACGAGAGGCCACCGAACGCGTTCAGCTCCGTCGCGACGCGTTCGCAACGTCGGGTTGGACCTTGAACCTGAGCCGCGGCGGCGCGCGCCTCGTTCTCGAAGAACCGGTCGAGCTCGGCGCGCTCTATCAAGTGCAAGTCGGCGAGCAGTTCGACGCGCGAGAAGCGCGCATCGTCTGGGTGCAGGACGAAGCCGACGGCCAGATCGTCGGCGTTCAGTACCTCGACACCGACGGCTCCGTTCCACCGCCCTCGTTCAACGGCGATGGTAAGAAGACCGGGAAGTAGCCCGCGCACGCCGTGGCAGCCGTAGAGTGGCTCGGGCCCGACGGCGCCCTCGCGCGCGCTCTCGCCGGTTACGAGCCGAGGCAAGGCCAGCTCGCGATGGCCGACGCCGTCGAGCGGACGCTGGCGACCGATCGCGTGCTGTTGTGCGAAGCAGGCACCGGCACCGGTAAGACGCTCGCGTATCTCGTTCCCGCGCTCGAGAGCGGACGCAAGGTCGTGGTGTCGACCGCGACGCGCGCGCTCCAAGATCAGATTTTCACGAAGGACCTTCCGCTCATCGAACGCGCGCTCGGGCGGCCGGTGCAAGTCGCGCTGATGAAGGGGCTCGCGAACTACATTTGCCGGCGCAAATACGCCGAATTTCGCGCCAGCGAAGCGTCGCTCCGGCCCGAAAATGCGCGCGCACTCCGGGCGATCGAACAGTTCGTCGAAGACACGGAATCGGGGGACGTCGGAACCCTCGGCGCGCTCGACGAAGACGACCCCGTGCTCGGTCACGTCACGTCGTCGAGCGATACGCGCATCGGCGCGTCGTGCCGATTCCACTCCGAGTGCTTCGTGACCCGGATGAAGCGCGACGCCGAGGCCGCGCAACTCGTCGTCGTGAATCACCATCTCTTCTTCGCGGATCTCGCGCTGCGCGGTCCGCACCCCGGTCGCGTTCTTCCCGACTACGACGCGGTCATCTTCGATGAAGCGCATCAGCTCGAAGACATCGCGACGACGTTCTTCGGCGTGCGCGTCTCGGGCGCACGCATCGCGCGCCTCGCGACCGACGTGGAGCGCGCGCTCGAACGCCTCGGGCAGGGCGGCGCACTCTTCGGTACCGGCGTCGCGCGCGACGCGCGCACCGCGGGAGATTCGTTCTTCGCGCGCCTCTCTGCGGAGTCGCGCGCCACGGAAGGCAGGGTCACGCTCGAGCGCGACTTCTGGACCGGTCCGCGGCAGGAGCTCTGGCATCGACTCGACGACGCTCTCGACGCCCTCCGTGCTCTCACCGAATCGGTTCGCGGGCAGCTCGCGCTTCCGAGGGACGCCGCACTCGTTCCGAGTCGGCGCGACGCCGCGGGCGTCGCCGATGCGCTCGAGCTCGCGGGCCGCCGCGCCGAGGAACTCCGGGCAGATCTCGCGACGATTACCGAGGGCGCGAAGGGTCGCGTGACCTTCTTCGACGCGACCGGACGCTCGCCGTCGCTGAGCTCGGCCCCCGTCGACGTCGCCGATCTGTTCAAGGCGCGCCTCTTCGAGACGATTCCGTCGGTCGTGCTCACGAGCGCGACGCTGTCGAGCGGTCGAGACCAGGAGAGCGGGCCGAAGGCGTTCGCGTTCATCCGCTCGCGTCTCGGGCTCGAAGAGGATCCGCATCGGGTCGAGGAGCTGCTCGTACCCTCGCCGTTCGACTACGAGACGAACTCCATTCTCTACCTGCCGAAGGATCTTCCCGCGCCGAACGACGCGGCGTTTCTCGAGATGGCCGCCGAGCGCGCCGCAGAGCTCATCGACATCACCGGCGGCGGCGCGTTCGTCCTCACGACGTCGCTGCGCTCGATGCGCGAATTGCACCGCCGTCTGAAAGCACGCGCGAACGGCCGGCGCGTGCTCGTTCAAGGCGAAGCACCGAAGAACTCGCTCCTCGGCATTTTTCGCGCGGCCTCCGACGCGGTGCTCGTCGCGACGGCGAGCTTCTGGCAAGGCGTCGACGTCCCGGGCGACGCGCTCCGGCTCGTCGTGCTCGAAAAAATTCCGTTTCCCGTTCCGAGCGAGCCGGTCATCGCCGCTCGCGCGGCGGCGCTCGAAGCAGAAGGCAAAAACCCCTTCTCGGCATTGCACCTCCCGATGGCGAAAATGGCTTTGAAACAGGGATTTGGGCGCCTGATCCGGACGCGTGCCGACCGAGGCGTCGTCGCGCTCTTCGACGACCGCGTGCACCGGCGCGGCTACGGAAAAGAAATCCTCGCGGCCCTTCCACCGGCGAAACGCACCCACGACCTGGAAGACGTGCGGACGTTCTTCGGCGCGGGCGCTACGTTGAAGGCGCACTCATGATTCCCTTCGAGACGGCGCTCGGCAATCTCGGTCTTCGCGACAACCTGTTCATCTGCCCGGTACAGAGCGGATACCCGAGCCCCAAGCTCGTAAACCTGGTGCTGCGCAAGTACGGCGGAAAATCGTACCTGTTCGAGGCGAGCGCGGCGCGCGACGACGTCGTGGCCGAAACGTTTGCGCACCTCGACGCCCACGGCGTGTCGCGGCTCGACGGCTTGCTCGTCACGCACTGTCACGGCGACCACGCCGGGAGCGCCGGCATCGTCGCGGCGCGCGGCTACCCCGACGGCGAACGCGCGCCCATTTTTCTTCACTCCGCGAACTATCGCTTTCTCACCCACCCCGAAGCGGCGTTTTTG
>DATBBD010000391.1:0-3750 GCA_036271175.1 Polyangiaceae bacterium
GTGAGCACGAGGATCGTCGCGCGGAGGCTCGGTTGATACTCGAGCCCCTTCATGATCGCTTTGGCGGGGAAGTGCCGGATGAAGTCTTGCGCGGTGCGCCTGCCGCTCACGAAGCTGTGTTCGATCGCGTGCGCGAGGAAGCGCTGATGCCCGTCCTTCAAAGACGAGACGAAGTTGGGGTCGCCGGTGTGATGGTGAGGGCCGGGGGACTCGGTGTGTTCGGTGGTCATGGCTTCTTCTCCGCGGAGTGCGCGCAAAAATATGCTGAGCGAACCTCAGATTACCCCATCCTGCTCGCCCAGTGGCGTCTCTCCCGTCTCTCGTTCACGAAGTGAAATGTCGTTTTGTGGGCGGACCTCCGCGCATGGGTGGCCTTCTCGTACCGAGCCGAATCTCACCCAGCGGAACGACGTTTCGCGATGTCGATCCAGCCCGGCGGCAACCGCGTCGGGTCGTCATGCTAGGCTCCGCGCGCCCCGACCCCATGGCCCTCTCTACTCCACCTCCCGCCGACCCGTCGCGCGCGCTCGGCGCCGTCCGGCCCAACGGAACGGGCGCTCTCGCGCACCCGCTTCCCGCCGGAATGCGCGACTTGGTGCCTGGCGAAGCCCGTCGTTTGCTAACGCTGACGCGCACGATCCTCGAGAGCTTCGAGCGCTTCGGATACGAAGCCGTCAGCGTGCCTCCGTTCGAGTACGCGCAGGTGCTCGAAGAAGACATGGGCCCGCTCGATGCCGGGCAGGTGCTTCGTTTCGTCGAACCCGAGACGGGTGAAGTCGTTGCACTCCGGCCGGACATGACGCCGCAGGTGGCGCGCCTCGTCGCGACCCGCCTCGGGGACGCGCCGCTACCGGCCCGACTTTGTTACGAAGGTGCCGTCGTTCGCCGCCGCGCCGAACGCGCGCGCCGCGATCGACAAATCCACCAGGCAGGATTCGAGCTGGTCGGCCTCGGGAGCCCCGTCGGGGACCTCGAGGTGCTCACGGTTGCTGCTTCGGCCGTTAGGGCGGCCGGGCTCGATCGATTCACCTTGGATCTCGGGCACGCGGGCATCGCCAGCTCGCTGGTCGCTGGCGCGGAGCCCACCGTGCGCGCGCGGATCCTCGAAGCGCTGGCCGCGAAGGACGTCGAGGAGACCGAGCGACGCGCGCGCGCCTCGGGGATCACCGGCGCCGAGCTCGCCGCGCTCGTCGCGCTGCCGAGCCTATGTGGCGGCCGCGAAGTGTTCGACCGAGCGGCGAAGGTGTTCGCCGGGACGGCCGCGGAGGGCCCGACCGCCGAGCTCTTCACCCTGTGCGATCAAGCCATTTCGCGGGGCCTTTCTCCGAGCGTGCTCATCGACCTCGGCGAGACGTGGAACTTCGCCTACTACACCGGCGTGATGTTCCAGGTGCTCGCGGACGGACCCGGCGAAGCCGTCGGTTCCGGCGGTCGGTACGACCGGTTGTTCGATCGATTCGGCGCGCCGCGGGCGGCGGCGGGGTTCGCCATCGACCTCGGGAACCTCGGGTGGGCGCTCGAGCGCGCCGGCGGCACTTCCGCCCGGCCGTCGCGGGTCCTCGTCGTTCGCGCCGGGGCAGATGCCGCCTCGGTCGACGAATTCTTGTCGGAGCTTCGACGTCAGGGAGTTCCCGCGGCCGAAGCGCCGGAGGCGGGCGCAGTGGATTACGCCAGGACGTGGCGCTACACGCATCGCGTCGAGCTTTCACGAGACGCGCTCGTCGTGGTCGACGTCGCTACCGACGAACGCCGCACCCAAGTCTCGAAAACTCCGCGCGACGCCGCCAGGGCGGCGCTCGCGCTTCTCGGTTCGAAGATCCCCGACAGCGAGGTTGCTTGAAATGTCGTGCGTAGCCGTGATCGGCGCCCAGTGGGGCGATGAAGGCAAAGGAAAGATCGTCGACTTCTACACGGAGTTCGCGAACATGGTCGTCCGGTGGGGTGGGGGACCCAACGCGGGACACACGCTCGTCGTGAACGACGACAAGGTCGTCGTTCGGCTACTGCCGAGCGGCATCCTGCGCGAAGGGACGAAATGCGTGCTCGGCCAGGGCATGGTCGTGGACCTTGCCGTGCTCCTCGGCGAGATCGACGAGCTCGGCCGGCGCGGTCAAAAAGGCATCGCGGAAAACCTCGTCGTCAGTAACCGCGCCCACCTCGTGCTCTCGTACCACATCCTCGTCGACGGCCTCCGCGAGGCGCGCCAGGGGATCGGCACGACGAAGAAGGGCATTGGCCCGGCGTATGAAGACAAGGTTCGAAGGACCGGCATTCGCGCCGGCGATCTGGCGGACTTCGGGAAGCTCGCGAAGAAGGTCGAAGCGGCGCTCGAGCAATGGGCGCCGATCATCCAGGGCTTCGGCGGCGAAGTTCCGACGGTGGACTCGGTCGTCACGCCGCTCGAGCCGCTCGCGCGACGTGTCCTGCCGCTCCTCGGCGACGCGTCGAAAATCGTCGACCACGCAATTCGAACCGGCGGCAAGGTGCTCCTCGAAGGCGCACAAGGCACCTTACTCGATGTCGATCACGGCACTTATCCGTACGTGACGTCGAGTTCGCCGGTTGCCGGCGGCGCGGCGGTCGGCGCGGGCATCGGACCGAACCGCATCGACACCGTGATCGGGATCACCAAGGCGTACGCGACCCGCGTCGGCGGCGGCCCGTTCCCCACCGAGCTCGACGACTCGGACGGGGTCCATCTGCGCGAGGTCGGCGCCGAGTTCGGCGCGGTCACCGGTCGCCCGCGGCGAACGGGTTGGCTCGATCTCCCCGCGTTGAAGTACGCCGCTCGCGTGAACGGCCTCGACGGCCTCGCGCTGACGAAGCTCGACGTCCTCACCGGTCTGAAGCGCATTCGCGTGTGCGTCGCGTACGACACGAAAGAAGGGCGCGTGACCGATTTTCCGATCGATCTGATCGACGAGCCCGGCCGCGCGACGCCCGTTTACGAAGAGCTCGAGGGGTGGAGCGAGACCCTCGGGAACGCGCGCGTGCTGGACGATTTGCCGCTCGCCGCGCGCGCTTACGTACGCTTTCTCGAGGAAGGGGCCGGCGTGCCGCTCTTTCTCGTGAGCGTCGGGCCGCGCCGTCGTGAGACCATCATTTTGCACAACCCCTTCGTCGGCCGCGCCGCAGCGCCGTAGTCGAAATCGTGGTACCGACCGAAGAGTGCGTCGCGTTCTGGGAGTTCTCGCGCTCGTCGGCCCGCTCGCGTCGGTGAGCGGACTCGCCGCGCCGGCGCTCGCCGACGCGGATGCCCCCTCGGTCGATCTCGCGGCGCTCGCGCGTTCGTCCGAGCGGCCCGAAGAGTGCGCGGCGGAAACGGAGGCCGAGACGGGGGTCTGGGATCGCGCTCGCGCTCCCGGTCTCGACGAGTATTGCGACGCGCTCGTCCTCGGCTACGCGGCGCTCACGAGCAATCCCTCGCTCGCCAAGGTTCGCGCGACCGTTGCCGAGCGCGAGCGTCCGGGAAGCGACCCGCCGCTGCTGCTCGCGGCCAGAGCCAACCACGCGCTCGGCGACGAACGGACGGCGTTCGACGAGTTCGAGACGGTCCGGAAGCGATCTCCGCGCGCTCTCGAACGGCTCGGCGCGCTCGTCGACTACGCGCACGCGGCGCTCGAGACCGGGCACTTCCCCGAAGCGCTCGCGGCGTATCGGGTGCTCGTCCCTCGCGTGGCGCTCCTCGACGGCGGATGCACGCGCGCGCGGATCCTCGTCGAAGCGTCGATGCTCACCATACGGGAAGGG
>DATBBD010000392.1:0-12117 GCA_036271175.1 Polyangiaceae bacterium
AGAGACCCGCGCGCGCTCCGTCACGCCGCGCACCTCGGCATGGCGATGCAACTCACGAACGTGTGCCGCGATGTGCTCGAAGATTGGGAGCGCGGCCGGCTATATTTGCCTGATTCACTCCTCCGCGAGCACGGCGCCGCCGATCTTCGGAGAAAACTCGGAGCCGACGGCTTGCGCACGGCGCGTGCGCCGGTCGCTCGTGTGATCCGCGCGCTCCTCTCGCGCGCCGACGCGCTCTACCGTTCCGGCGACGACGGCATTCCCTATCTCTCGTTTCGCGCGGCGCTCGCGACGCGTACGGCGCGGCTCGTGTACCGCGACATCGGCAGAGTCCTCATCGAGCGGGGATGTGATCCCTTCGCGCCGCGAGCCGTCGTTTCGACGCCTCGGAAACTGGGGCTTGCGCTCTCGGCCGTCACAACGTGCGCGAGCGGTCTCGTGCGTCCTTTTCGGAGAGCCGAGCTCACCGAAGCAATCGGGTTCGGCGATGTCGTTCCTCTCTGAAGTAGCGGCGTACGTCGGCCGCATCCGCGATTTTCGCGGCGCCGATTGGGCCGTGTATCTCGCCTGGGTAGGCTTGATGATCGGGCTTGCGGCGTCGACCGGTGGCTTTCTCTGGTTCGGGCACGGGCACGGCGCGACGTTCCCGGGCGCGGCGTGGCTCGTTCCGATCGGCGCGAGCGTCTTCGCCGTCAGCATTGCGATCGACACCATCGGGCACCGCACCGTTTACAAGGAAGCGATCGCCGGCGCCGAAGGGCTCGTCCACGGCATCACGATTTTCTGCGGCATCGGGAGCACGGTGCTCCTCTGCGCGGCGTATCGACACGAGGCCACGTTCTGGATCCCGGCGATGGTGCTCACCGTGCTGTCGTTCGTGTACAGCCTGGTCGACGAGGCGTTCCATTTTCGTCGCTACGTGAAAGAGCGCTCGGATCGCGTCGAAATGTGGAGCCACGTCGGCATCCTGGTCGGTCACGGCACGATGATGGTCGCCTGGTGGGTGTGGTACTTCGGCGGCTACGGCGGCGTCGCAGAAACCGTCGCGCGTCTTTGAATCAGCCAGGAAGTGAGGGATTCGGTGCGTTCCAAGATCCTCTTCGTCTCCGAAAACGTCACGCTCGCTCAAGTCGTTCGTCTGGTCACGCTCGCGCGTTCGCTCGACCCGGCTCGCTACGACGTTACGTTCGCGTGCGCCGACTTCGACCCCCTCATTTTTCGCGACGCGCCGTTCGCGCTCCGGTCGATCCATTCACCGAACCCGAAGCAGGCGCTCGCCACGCTCCGCGCCGGCCGCCGCATTTACGACGCGAGCCTCCTCGCGCGACAGACGGAAGAGGAGCTCGCGTTGTTCGAGGACGTCGCACCGGATCTGGTTGTCGGCGATCTGAGGTGGTCGCTCGCGGTCAGCGCGCCGGTGTACGGCGTGCCGCACGCGGCGCTCATCAACGCCTACTGGAGTCCGTTCGCCGAGCGGCGCCGCATCCCCGTGCCCGACCACCCCATCGTGACCTTCCTCGGTGAAGCGCTTTCGGAAGTGTATTTCCCGAAGGCCGCGCCGATCGCGTTTTCGTACTTCGCGGCTCCGTTGAATCGTGTCAGGGAAAAGTACGGCCTTTCACCCGTCGGCAGCCTGTTCGACGTTCTCACCCATGGCGACTACGTGCTCTACGCGGATCCTCCCGAGTTGATCCCGACCCCCGGCGCGCCGTCGACGCATTTCCACCTCGGGGCAGTTTCATGGGCGCCCGAAGTGGCGCTGCCGTCGTGGTGGGGACCAATTCCGACCGATCGCCCCGTCGTTTACGCGACGGTCGGGTCGTCGGGCGACGCGAGCGCGCTTCCCGTGGTCATCGACGCCTTGGGTCGCCTTCCGGTGACGGCGATGGTGGCCACCGCGGGTCGCGCGACGCCGCCTCGTTTGCCGGGCAACGTTCGCGTCGCGGCGTACCTGCCGGGCCACCTCGCGGCGCGTCGCGCCGACGTCGTAGTGTCGAACGGCGGGAGCGCGACGGGCTACCAAGCCCTTGCCGAGGGCACGCCGCTGGTCGGCATCGCTTCGAACCTCGACCAATATCTGGCCATGGACGTGGTCGAATCCCGCGGCGCGGGCCGGCTCGTCAAAGCGCGCACGCTCACCGCGGAAGGCCTCGCTAGAACCATCGCAAGTGTCCTCGCCGAGCCCGAATATCGTCGTGCCGCGCGTGCCCTGAAGCCGTTGTTCTCCACGGTTTCCGCCCCGGAACGCTTCGCGGCGTTTCTCGAGCAGGTGTTGCCTGCCACCCGTCGCCCGACGGAGGCGAAGCCGTCGTCGCGTGCCGGAGCGAATCGCCCACGGCGGTCCGGATTTCGATGGTTCTCCGGAGTGGCCCTCGTCGCGGCGAGTGTTCAGATGGCGGGCGGCGTACGCGCCGAGCCCGCGGCGAAGGAGCCGCCGCCTGCGGTCATGAACGAAGTCCGCTTCGAGACGAAGACGAGCAGCGACAAGGGCCACGTCATCTGTGCCCTGTTCCGGAGATCGGGCTGGTTGAAGAAACCCCTGCTCGTCAAGACGGCGCCGATTCATGGCCGTGAAGCGACCTGCGTCTTCACCGGGCTCGCCAACGACGTGTACGCGATCTGCGCGTTTCACGACGAGAACGACAGCGGCGACATCGACAAGAACTTCCTCGGCATTCCGACCGAGGAGTGGTGCACGTCACGAAACGCCCACGCCTTTTTTGGCCCGCCGAGCTTCGGCAGTGCCGATTTCGTCTACAGGGGCGGCATCGTTCGTTTACAGGGTTTCATGTGACGGATCCGTACTCGGTGTTGACGATCGGCGCGCTGTCGCAGGCGACCGGCGTCCCCGTCGAGACGTTGCGCACGTGGGAGCGGCGCTACGGGTTCCCCGCGCCGATCGAGCGAAGTGATTCGGGTCACCGCCGCTACCCGCTCGACGCCGTGGAACGCTTGCGCCTCGTCGTTCGTGCGCTCGGCGAGGGGCACAAGCCGTCGGTGGTGCTCCGCGCGGGGGTTCCCACCTTGCGCGAGCTCATCGCCGTGAGCGACGGCGCGCCCGTCGTTCGCGTCTCGCGCTCGACGACGAAGGCGACCTTCGTCGAGCGGTGTCTGGACCACGTCCTCGGCCTCGACGACGAAGGGCTCGTGAACGAGCTCGAGCGCGCGTGGAACGCCGACGGCGCGTTGAAGTTCCTCTCCGAGCGACTGGGCCCGCTGCTCGCCGCGCTCGGCGAAGAGTGGAGCGGCGGCAAGCTCGAGGTCGGGCACGAGCATTTCACGAGCGAGCGCGTGCGCGAATTCTTGAGCGCGCGCTGGCGCCCGATGAGCGACCACGCCGGGGGCCCGCGCATCGTGTGCGCGACGCCGGCGGGCGAGCTGCACGCGCTCGGCATCCACATGGCGGCTACGGCACTCGCGCTCGCCGACGCGCAGATCGTCTTTCTCGGCGCGAACACGCCCGCCGATGATGTCGCGAGCGCCGCGAAGCATCAAGGCGCCCGGGCGATCGCGCTCTCCGCGGCTCGCGGTACCGCTCGTGCGCCCCTCTGGCGCGAGGTGGCCGCTCTGCGTCGCGCCGTGGGCACTGCGATCCCGATCGTCGTCGGGGGTGCGGGGTTCGACCCGCCGCCGCCCGGCGTGCTCTTCAAGGCCGACTTCGCGGAGCTCAACCGGTGGGCGAGGGGGCTTGCACGGGTGCGCGGCTGAAGACGCGGTTCTTCATTCGATCGGCGATGACGTAGAACGAGGGGACGACCAGGAGGCTCAACCCGGTGGAGAGCGTGAGCCCGCCGAGCACCGCGATCGCCATGGGTCCGCGCGTCTCGGCGCCCGCGCCGAGACCGAGCGCCGACGGAACGGCGGCCATCATCGTCGCGACGGTCGTCATGAGAATGGGCCGGAGGCGCACCGGGCCCGCCTCGAGCATCGCGCGGACGGCGTCGAGGTGCTTTTCTTCGCGCGCCGCGTTCGCGTAGTCGACCAGGATGATCGAGTTTTTCTTGGTGATGCCCATCAAGAGCAAGATGCCGATCATGCTGTAGATGCTGAGCGTCTTCCCCGCGACGAACAGGCCGACGAAGGCGCCGGCGACCGAGAGCGGCAAGATCGTGAGCACCGTGACCGGGTGCATGAACGAATTGAATTGCGCCGCGAGGATCATATACGCGACGGCGATGCCGAAGATGAGCGCGAAGAGGAGGCTGTGAATCGACGTCGTGAAGTCGCTGCTCTGTCCGCCGAGGACGGCGTGGTACCCGACGGGAAAGCCCTTCGAGAGCCCGTCCACGACGCCGAGCGCTTCGGATTGCGAGTGCCCCGGCGCGACGTTGCCGTACACGGTGATCGAACGCTCGCGGTCGATGTGATTGATGGCCTGGAGCACCGGCTGTTCGCTGACGCTCACCATCGACGAGACGGGGACCATCCGGCCCGACGCGCTGCGCACGTAGATCTTGCCGATGTCTTCCTGACGGAGCCGCTCCGCGAGGAGCATTCGAAGACGCACGTCGAGCCGCCGTCCCGCCGACGAATATTTTCCGACTAGGGTGCCCCCCACCAAAGCATTGATGGTCGTGGCGAGGTCTTCGATGCTCACGCCGAGATCGGCCGTGCGCGCGCGGTCGGGCGTGACCAGGATCTCCGGCAACCCGACCTGGTAGTCCGAGTCGACGTCGGTGGCGATCCCGCTCGTCGATAGGCCGTCCCGGACGCGCAGGGCTTGCGCGATGAGAGTGTTCCAGTCGGGGCCGCGCACCGATACTTCGATCGGGTAGCCCTTCGACGTCCCGAGCCCTTGCTGAGACGGATCTTGAATCGAGATGCGCGCGCCGGCGATGCTCAGGTCCTTGTGGAGGTCCGCGGCGACCTGTTGCTGAGTGAGCTTCCGCTCGGACGGCGGCACGAGGTTCACCGTGAGGCCCGCGGAACCCGGGCTCACGTTGGTCATGATGCTGTCGACCTCGGGGCGCTTGTAGAGGATCTGCTCGACCTTCTGCGCGTACTTGTCGGCCGCCGTGACGTCGCTTCCGGTGGGCGCAGTGATGCGGACGTTGAAGCTCGATTCGTCCTGCGGCGGCGTGAATTCGCTCGGCAACGAGAGCCCGAGCGCGAAGCAACCCACCATCGCGACCAGCGCGACCGCGAGCACCTTCCACGGGTTCGCGAGCGCGACCGTGAGGGCGCGCGAGTAGAAGTTGGCGAGCCTGTGGAACACGCGGTCCACCGCGACGACCATGCGCCCCTTCGGCGCCGACCCGTCGTGATGCAAGAGCCGCGCGCATCGGGCCGGCGCGAGGGTGACCGCTTCCATGTACGAGATGGCCACCGCGACGGACAACGTCACGCCGAACTGAAAGAAATAGCGCCCGACGATGCCTTCCATGAACACCACGGGAAGGAAGATCGCGATGACCGCGAGCGTGGCCGCCAGCGCGGCGAAGGCGATCTCTCTCGTGCCGTCGGACGCCGCTTTGAAGCCGTCTTTGCCCATTTCGCCGTGACGATAGATGTTCTCCATCACCATCACCGCGTCGTCGACCACGAGCCCTATGGCGAGCGAAAGCCCGAGCAGCGTGAACGTATTGAGCGTGAACCCGACCGCCCAGATCACCGCGATCGTGCCGAAGAGCGACATCGGGATCGCGAGGAGGACGTTCAAAGTGGCCGATGCCGAACCGAGGAAGAGCCAGCACACCAGCGACGTCAGGAACACCGCGAGCACGAGCTCGGTCTCGATCTCGTGGACGGATTCCTGGATGAACTTCGTGGTGTCGAACAGAACGTCGATTTGCATGCCGTCGGGGAGCGTCTTTTTCAGCTCTTCCACGGCGGCGCGGACGGTGGCGGCGACGGTCACCGCGTTCGACCCGCGCTGCTTCAAGACGCTGAGCGCCTGCAGAGGAGTCCCGTCGATGCGCGCGATGGTGGTCGCGTCGGCAAAGCCGTCTTCGACCAGCGCGACGTCTTGCAAATAGATCGGCGCGTCGGCCTTCTCGACGATCACGATGTGCTTCAAGGTCTCGAGATCGGCGGCTTCACCGAGCACCTGGACGGTGATGTCGAGGCCGGGCGTCTGGAGCTGACCGCCGGGAACCACGACGTGCTGGCGCGACAAGGCCGTGGTGACGTCCGATACCGTCACGCCGCGTTCGACGAGCTTCGACGCGTCGACCCAGATCCGGATGTTGCGATCGAGGTAGCCGGCGGTCGTGATTTGACCGACTCCGGGGAGGGTCTGGAGCTTGTCTTCGACCTGGTAGCGCGCGACGTCGGAGAGGAGCTGGCGTGCGAACGGCCCCCGGACGCCGACCGTGAGCAACGGTTGATCGTCGGGGTTACTCTTCGAGACCGTGGGCTGCTGAACGTCGGCGGGAAGCTGCCGCTGCGCTTGTGACACCTTGGCCTGCACGTCTTGGAGCGCGAGATCGATGTCACGACCGATCGCAAACACCGCCGTGAGCCGAGCGCTGCCGATGCGCGCCGTCGCCTGGATTTGTTGAATGCCCTCGACCTGCGCGAGCGACTCTTCGAGCGGCATGATGATGCCGGTCTCGACCTCGTCGGGCGCCGCGCCGGGCCACGCGAGGCTCACGGTGACGTTGGGCGAGTCGACGTCCGGCATTTGACTCACCCCGATGCGCGTCGATGCGACGGCGCCGAACAGGATCGTCGCCGCCATGATCATCCAGGCGAGGACCGGACGGCGGATGCAGATGTCGGTGATGTTCATGGGGCGGTTCCGCTCGCGATCGGCGCGGGAGCGCCCGCGGAGCCCGCCGCTTCGGCGTTCCGGTGGTGTTTCGGCGCACCGGCAGAGCCGCTCGGCGCGGGCTCCGGCGACTCACTCGCGGCGGGCGCGGCCGAGCCCGCCGTTCCGGAGGCGCCGCCGGTCGTACTCGGGACCTTGCCCACGCGGACCTTCGAGCCGTCGGACAGCGCCTCGACGCCTGCGGTGACGAGCTGATCGCCCGGTTCGAGCCCGGACTTCACTTCGACGAACCCGTCGTCGGTGTGGAGCCCGAGCGCCAAGGTGCGTTCGTGCGCGACGCCGTTTTGCACGATGTACGCGAGGAAGCCGCGATCGCTCGGCCGCGCCGCGGTCTGCGGGATCATCGGATATTGCTTCTGCGAGACGAGTTTGATCTCGACCTGCGCGAACGAGCCGGGGCGGAGCCAGAATTGGTGTTGGTCCGTCTGGACCTCGGCGGTCATCGGCACGAGACGCGTTTCCGGATCGGCCGCGCCGGAGACCAAGGTGATCTTCGCGTTGTACTGCGTCTGGCTATCCTTCAACGCGAACGTAACGGGCATGCCGACTTTGAGTCGCGGCGCTTCGGAAGTGGCGACGTCGAAATGAAGCAAGAGCGGGTCGCGCTGGAGCAACGTCGCGATGACGGCCCCCGCGTTCACGTATTGCCCGGTGACGACCGTGCGCGTCTGGATGATCCCCGGCGCAGCCGCCTTCACCGTGGAGTCGTCGAGGTTCAGCTGCGCGAGTTTCACCGCTTCCATCGACGAGTCGACGTCGGCTTGCGCCGTCTGGACCGCCGTTTGATACGTCGCCATCTCCTCGCCGGGGATGAGCCCGGGGTTGGTCACGGTCGCGTCTTGACGGCGCTTCAAGTTCGCCGCCGAGTCGGCGGCTTGCGCCTGCGACTTTTCGAGGGCGGCGCGCGCCGCGCTGACGGCGAGGGAGTAGCGCCGGCTATCGACGTACGCGAGCGGCGCGTTGAGCTTCACTTCCTGGCCTTCGACGAACGTCACCTTGTCGACGACGCCGGCGACGCGTGCCGTGACCTGGATATTTTCGAACGCGTCCACAGTGCCGGGCGCGCTGATCACGAGCTCGTGCGGTTTGGCGTCGACGGTCGTCGTCTCCACGGGGAACGCGAGCGATTTCTGGCCAGCACGTTTGCCACTCGTCGGCGCGGCCTCGGATTTCTTGCTGCACCCCAGGGCGGCCAGGCCGAGCGCGAAGAGCAGCGGAGCGACTACGATCTCCGAACGTTTCATTTCACACCATCGATCGGAAAAAGGCCGAGGGCCGCGCGCAAATCGAGCTCGGCTTGTCGGACCTGGAGTTCTGCGGCCGCCAGTGCGACGTCCGCGTCGAAACGCGAGCCATTCGAATCCACGAGCTCGATGGCCTTGGCGAGGCCTTGCTTGTAGAGCACGTTCGTCTCGTCGACGTCGCGCTTCGACGCTTCGAGGCCTTCCTGCGCGGCGGCGAGCGCTTGACGAGCGCTGACGAGCTCGGCGACCGCCGTCCGGACGTCGACGTCGACCTGCCGGAAGAGAGCCCGCTCTTGAAGGCCCGCGACGCGTGCGGCCGCGCCGCGTGAGTCGGCATCGGCGGCGCGATTACCGGCGTCCCAGATGGCCCAATTCAAATTCAGGGTGAGGGTTCCGTCGAGGTATTGGTTCTGGGTCCCGAAGAGCGGCTGGTCCTGGGTGCGCGCTTGAGCAGCAGCGTTGATCGTCGGCACGAAGCGAAGCCCCGGCTCTTTCGCGACCGCTTCCGCCGCCGCGGTCGATGAGCGCAGCGCCGCGAGGTCCGGCCGTTGATTGATGGCGCGCCGAACCAGGTCCGCGATGTCGAGCGCGAACGGCGCGAGATCTTCCGACGGCGCGTCCACGTCGTTCGGGACGAGGCTGTCGAGCACATAGCCGAGATCGAGCCGAGCTTCGGTGAGCCCGCTGACGGCGTTCGCGACGCTTTGCTCGGCGGAGGCGCGATCGACTTGAGAGCGCGTCACGTCGTTCGAGCTCACGAGACCGGCCTGCGCGCGAGCCGCCGTGTCGGCCAGGCTCGCGTTGGCCCGATCGAGCCGGCTCTGCGCGGCGCTCATCAGGCGCTCTTGGGTAATGAGGGCGAAGAACGCGCGCGCTGCGTCGAAGGCAAGCTTCCGGCGCTGATCGAGCTCGTCCCAGCGCGCCGAATCGAGACTGTGCTTCGCGCCGCTGTACAAGGGAAACGCGTTCACCGCGAGGAGCGGTTGAACGACGGTGAGCGAGCCCGACGCCGCGTTCGTCCGCGCCGCCACCGTCCCGTGCTGCTCGACCTGGTAAGGCCGGAGCACCTCACTGCCCGCTAGGGTGACCGTCGGGAGAAAGGCGACGCGAGCCTTCGTCACGGCCGCGTCGGCCGACACCACCGTCTCGTTCGCGATGGCGCTCCGCTCGTTCCGAGTGAGCGCGAGCCGCACCACGTCGGCGAGCGTCAGCTCTTGCCCGAACGCGGAGCTCGTCGTCGTGGCAACCACGAGCGCGACGACTATGAAGTAGAGAGGACGCACCATACCGAAGGGTAGACCGAGATCCGTCAGCGCCGTCGAGCGCTGTTGCTCGCGATAGGGTCGACCCCCCCATTCCCCGTCGAGCCGCGCTACGTCGCCGGTAACCACGTCGAGAGAAGACACTCGCTATTGGGCGGGTTTGTCTTCGTGGTGATGCTCATGATCGCCTTCGTGCTCGTGCTTCCGGCGCTCGCCGTCGTCCGTGCCGGCGCTCGCGGAACCCGCTGGGCTGACTGCTGCGGCAGCGCTCCCCGCCGGATCGCCCGCGGCTCCAGAGTCCTTTTTTCCGCAAGCACCACACAATAGTACACACGCTACAACTACGGCTTCGCGCTTCATTCAGGCCTCCTCGCAAGCGGCCCAACACCGCCTGACGACCCAATTCGGGTTCGAAGTGCTTCGACGACGTCGACCAAGATCCCCTACGCCGATTTCTCGACATTCGGCGTGTTGCGTAATGCCACAGTCGTCGATCAGGGCGCGAATACTGCGAAAATCACCCGCCCGGTGACCGAGGCGCTGGCGTGCGAAAGCAGAACGTCACATCCGTGTGGCGATCCAAGAAAAACCCAAACAGTGCATAGAACGGCGTCGCTGGTGTCCAGAAACGCCAGCTATTCACCCGCACGGGCTCGGTGAGCAAATCGAGGCAATCGTCGAAGCAGCGCAAGTAGTGAAGGCCGAACCTCGGGTTCTGTCCGGGGATCAACCGGTTACCGTACATGGTCGGGTAAAACCGCAAGAGCTCCCATCCGAGCGTCGCAGCCGCTTTCTGCACTGCGGTCGACGCGAGGATGTGCCGATGAAACGGCGCGTGCAGCGTGTGGACGAAGTCGCCAGGGTCGCGAAGATCGATCGCCTCGGCGTCGGGCGTGCCGATGACGACGAGTCCTCCCGGTTCGACGAGCGCGCCGAAAGTGCGGAGCAGGGCAAGCGGATCATCCACGTGCTCGAGCACGTCCTGCGACATCACGCAGTCGTACGTGCGTGACAGGAGAGACGGATCTCGAAACCGCTCGACGTGAGCGTCGTATCCGACCGCGCCCGTGTAACCCCGGAGCTTCAGGAACTCGAGGAAGAGCCCGGAGCCGCATCCATAGTCGAGGATGCGATGTTCGGGGCGAAGGCCGGCGTCCGTGAGTCGCTCGAGCAAGCCCTCGAACGCCGGATACATCCGCGGTTCGAGGCCGCCCGAAAATATCGGATAGCTCCGGTAGTACAGGTCGAGATCGACGTCTTCGACGGCGTGAATGGAACGACACGTCGGACAGCGCCAGACGTGAAACGTCTCGTCGCGAAATCGGCGAACGTTGGACCGCACCGCGGCACTCTCGACGGCGTCAGCGGCAGGCTTGGCCTGGCCGCACACGACGCACCGGACGTTCGACTGGGACCTGTCAACCTCTGACGCCGGGCTCACGCCGGGCAGTCTAGTGCAGTCCCGTAGAGATCCACTAAGAAGCTAACTCAGAAACCGTAGCGAGCACCCCGATGATAGGGAGGCCGACGCAGGCATACACTGGTATTTCGAGGAGGCCGACCGAAGCAGCGGGGGGCGTAGTAGGTTTATGAGTTAGCTTCAGTTGAACGGTGCGATGACGGTGGCGCAACCGAGGAGAATGTTGGCCGTCGCCCCGCTCGAGGCCTTGATCGTGTTGCAGGTGTTCGGGCACACCGTGATCTCGGTCGGCGCGTTGTTGTCGTCGTAGTACCAGCCGTCGCCCGCGCGCGAGCAGTCCGACAGGGAATCGACGCGGCCGTATTTGGCCACCGTTCCGTCGGCGGCCGTGAGCTGGAAGTTGACCAGTGTCTTATCGAACGACTGCCCGTCGGGCGGCGCCGGGATCTTCCATTGGCAGTCGAGCTTCGTCGAAATGGTCGTCGGCGTGCTGATGTGCTTCACCGACGTGTTGACGATCGTGTTGCGGATGGAGTTCAGCGCGTTGAGGAACGCCGTCGCGCCGCCGGACACGTTGATGGACGCGTTCGTGCCGCCGGCTTGAGCGAGCGAGTTCAAGAAGTTGATATCCGAGCCGGGAAGGCCGAGCGTGAACAGCAACAGGGTCGGCGGCGTGCCCGACGCGGCGCGCGCCATGCTGACGATGTTGACGAGGTCCTGCTGGTTCGTGTCGCACTGAGTGGGCTGGCCGTCGGTGATGAACACCACGACGCATTGTTCACCCGTCGATGCTTGATGCTGGAGACACGTATTGATCGAACCGCGGAGCGCGCATTCGGTCGGAGTGAAAAGGAGAGGGGCATTCGGCGCGCCCGGGCTCGTCTGTGTGTACGCGTTGATGATCGCCGCGCCGTTCCCCGGGAGCGGACCGAAGTCGACGACGGGTGTGCCGCAATCACTTCCGGCGGCGCAATCGCCCGTCGCCGAATTGCTCGGGTACGGCGGGAACACTTCGAGACCCACGTCGATCCCCGCCGATGCCGGGTCGTTCACGAACGCCGTCACGGCTTGCGTGGAGTTCGACCAGCTCTGCGCGCTGCTTCCGCCGACGGCCATCACCATGCTCGACGAACGGTCTTGCATGAGCATGAGCGCGACCGGCGAATACGTCACGATCGTGTCGGTGACGGTCGCGTCCTTGTACACCGTGATCTGTTCGGGCTTCTGCGTGATGGCCGAGCACGCGCCGCCGGTTCCGGGCGGTGGCTTCTCGCCGCTATCAGCCCCGAAGTTGATCGAAGTTCCCCCGCCGAGCCCGTTCGTGCCCGAGGTTCCGATGCTCGTCGAGCCCGACGAACCCTTTCCCCCCGAAGCTCCCGAGCCGCCGCCGCCGCCGTTCGAGGTGCCGGTCTGCGGCTGTCC
>DATBBD010000393.1:0-3367 GCA_036271175.1 Polyangiaceae bacterium
AGCTGTCCCGTTTGAGGGAACCCAAGGGACCAATTGAAGGGACCAATGAAGGGACCAGTTCCGCTTCGGCGAGCGAAGCGGGTCCCTTCGCCCTCTCTTCGCCTTCGCCTGAGCAGCCCCCGGAGGCACCGAAGCGGAAACCGAAGGCGACGACCCAGCGAACCGATCCGGAACACGGAGCGAAGCACGCGAAAGTCGTCGCGTACTATTTCGAGACATTCGAACGGAAGCGCGGGAGCAAGCCCCCGTTCGACGGCGCCGACGGAAAGGCCGTCTCGAGGCTCCTTGCAAAATGCGGCGGCGATGCCGAGAGAGCGTGCGCGGCGATTGTCGGAGCCTTCGCCGACGACTGGACCGCAGCTCGCACAAGCATTCGCGCGATCGCAAGCGACCCCGCGAAGTTCATCGGTGCACGGCCGAGGCGGTCGAACGGCACGACGCCGACGCAACCGAACTACGGCGTGGAAATCAAAGCAGAGGTCATCGAGGCATGACGGACGGAGAACTCCGAAGGCGCATCCTCGACCTCGCCGACGAGATCCGTGTTCGACGCGACCAATTCATCGATCTTCGCGAGTCGGGCCTGGACGCCGAAGCCGATGCGGCACGCACGGACGCACGCCCGCTTTGCAAAGAGCACCACCGGCTCATGGCCCTCGCCATGTTTCGTCGAACCGTGCCGATCACCTGGACGCACGACGTCGACGAAGCCGCGATCGAAGCCGCAATCGGTGCCCCGGCGCTCGTCCGTGCTGCGCGTGAACAGCACGAGGGAGACCGGAACATCGTTTTGCTCGGCCGCTCCGGCGTAGGAAAAACGGCAACGCTCGCGCTCGCGGGATGGCGTTTTTACCTCGCGCAGCCGAAGAATCATTTCCGCGCGCTCGTCTGGTTTTACGCGCGAGACCTCGCCGCCGTCGCTGCTCAGTACCCGCTTGGACGCGGCGAACCTCCCGAGCTTGACCGCGCCTCGACGGCGCCGTTGCTCGTGCTCGACGACTTGGGGCAGGAGCGCGAAGGCGACCACGGCGCGATCCTCGACGTGCTCGATCGGCGGTACCGCGCGGAACGCACCACGTGGATCTCGAGCGGACTCACCGTCGACCAGCTCCGTGCTCGGTATTCGGAGGCCGCGTATCGGCGAATGTGCGAGGTCGAGGGGAAGGCGGGGCTCGTCGTGTCGTGCTTCGCGAATGCAGCGCAGCGCGGTCACGGCGAAGGCACGAGCCCGGAATCGGCGGCCCGCCCATGACGGGAGTCTCTTCGATTCGTTGTCGCTCCGTGCAGCGCAGTCGGCTTCGCGACGCGTGCAGCGGACTCTCAATCCTCTGCATTCCGCGCATTTTCCCGATGATTCGAGGTGTTTCGGTGACGGGTTGCCCCATCGTTTGCCCCACGGAGGTGCGCTGATGGCCCTCGAAAAATCGCACGGCAAGCTGCGCGTCATCGGCCAGCGGCCGAGCGACCAGAAACCGATCGACACCGACGCGCGACGGGAGCGCGACCATCACGCGAACGGTTGGTTCAAGGCCGGCAACCGCGCCGCCGTGAACGCACGCGGGAAGCAATCGGTCACGAGGCACGCCCGCGCCGCGCGCAGGCGCCTCGCTGACGCGTTTTCACGACAGCTCCCACCCTCGGAGGCCGACGCGGTGCTCGACGCGGCATTGCGCCGATACGACGCCGCGCGCCGCGACCTCGGCGCCGAAAGCGTTCTTGTGCTTTCACCGCTCGAGCGCTGGGCGGAGTCCGAGGAGCTTTGCTCCTACTTCGCGAACAAGGCGGCGCTTGCCGGTCTCGACACGCCCGAGGGTGAGCGGCTCTTGGCGCGCCGCGACGTCCTCGAAGGCCGGGCGAACCGCGCGATGACGGCGGCGCTCGCCGCGGCGACGGCGATCGGCACGGCCCGTCGCACCGCGACCACCTCCCCCCTCGACGCTCTCCGCGCTCGAGCGGCGCAGCTCACGAAGACAACCCCGGCCATCGCGCCGGAGAAAGCAGACCGCGAATGAACCAAGCCGCCCACACCGAATCCACACCCCCGCCCGTCGCAGGCCCTTGGGAGCGCGCCGCCGCTCGCGAGCACGCCGTCGACGAAGCCCTCGAGGCCGCTTCGACGATCGCGACCTTCACGCGCGAGATCGACTACCGCCTCGAGACCAGCGTCGAGCTCCTCACCTCGATCGACGTCTCGCTCCGCGAGCTTCTCGCGCTCGCGAAAGGAAAAAACAAATGACCATCGTGTCCAGCATTCAACGCGCGTGGCCGGCGCACGGCATCTTCATCGTCGTCGGTCGCAACGTCGTCGACACGACCGACGCCCGCCGTCGAGCGCTCGTCGACAGCCTGATCACGCACTTCGTCGAAGCGGGCCAAATGCAGATCCTGCCCGACGCGCCGGTCGCGCCGAAAGGAGCCGTCTGATGTTGCCGCCCGACTTTCACAGCGTGCTCTCCGCGTGCGAGCACTACGGCGTCGAGCTCGGCCCGCTCGCCGATGACGTCGCGGCGGAGCTCGCCGAGCACGAACGCGAGCGCATTCGTGAGGCTCGACAGTCGCGAATCGCCGCGGGCCTTCCTGGTTTCCGCCGCACCGTCGAAGCCAAGATCAAGGCATTGGAGCCCCAGCACCTTACGTTGTCGACGCTGCCGAGCGCGCCGACCGACATCTTCATCTACTCGCGACTGTCCGGCGGTCAACTCGGCGCGCAGTTCGATCCGACGACGCGAACGTTCGTAGATGTCCACGTTGGCTTTCTCGGCGCCGAGGAGTGGGCCGCGCTCGCAGACGCGACGCCACACCGAACCCGCGACGTCGTGTTCTTCGCGTCGGGCCCGTTCGAAGATCTCCGTTCGCTCTGGTCGCGTGCGATGAATTGGCGCGGCATCTCGGCGAGCGCGAATTCGTCGCATTCACCTGGCGCGCTCGAGAGCGTGTTGGACAGACTCGTCGCGAGCGCGCCCGATTCGCTCATCGCGTGTTGGTGGAGGTCGGCCGACGACAATCTCGCTCAGCAGATTCGAGCGGCGTCCCAGCGCAGCGCGAGCCGGAGCGACCCCCAGCACCACAGCCGATGGGTTGCCCCGTGGACGCAGATCGCCGAACCGGAGGCCGCCGAATGAGTACGGAGCACTTTGGCCACGCTGATCGCGCGTACTTCCGCGAGGTCGCGGTGTGGGCGCTCTCATCGCCGCGCCTCGACGCTCTCGACGTCGACCCCGCCGTCGCGTCCGGCCTCGTTCGTCGCCTCGCGATGCTTCCAGCCGAGAGCGCGCGCCTCGTCGCCGATCGTGTTCGCGACCCGCGCACGACGAGCGAGCCCTTGTCAGACGCTCTCGTTCCCGTGCTCGCCGATTCCGACGACGCG
>DATBBD010000394.1:0-8067 GCA_036271175.1 Polyangiaceae bacterium
TCGAATTCGAGCGTGAGCTGGCGACAAATGCTAATCGGGTGAATCGTCACGCCTCCCCCTTCATGTCTATTGCGAAGCCGAGCTTCGAGCGGACGATACCCGCACGGAACACGGGCGGATCTCGATAGTCCCCTACAGCACCTTCCGCGGATCGATGTCGACGCGGGGTTTCTGTCCGGCGGTGCCCTTCGAGAGGTAGTTCACGGCTTCGCCGAGGCCTTCGAGGGTGAGGTGGTGCATGGGGAATACCTGACGGATCACTTCGCAGGTGCCGCCGGCCCAGTATTGCGGCGGGTCGGGGTTCAGCCAGACGGAGCGGTCGAATTTGTCGGCGAGATAGACGAGCCAGTCGAGGCCGGAGAGCGGGCGGCCGTCGGTGCGCTTCATCGGCGAGCCCCACGGGCCGCTCGACATGAGCTCGCTCGGTGCCATCGACGCGTCGCCGACCAGGACCAGCTTCCAGCGCTGATTCACCGTCTCGACGATCTCCGTCGCGTCGATCGGGTTCATGAGCGAGTCCGACGCGAACAGGCGGCCGTACACGGTGTTGTGGAAGTAATACGTCTTCAGTTCGCGGAAATTCGACGCGCGCTTGGCGGCGCTGAAGAGCTGCGAGCAGGTCTGCGCGAACGGCTCCATCGAACCGCCGACGTCCATCAGGAGAAGGACGCGCACGTTGCTCTTCTTCGGTGGACGCGTGACGATCTCGAGTTCGCCGAAGCTCTTCGCCGTGGCGTCGATGGTCGCCTCGATGTCGAGCTCTTCGTCGAAGCCCTCGCGTGAAAATTGGCGGAGCTTCCTGAGCGCGACTTCGATCTGCCGCACGTCGAGCACGAGGTCGGAACGATACGGCCGATATTTCCGCGCGTCGGCCATGCCGACGGCGCCCGAGCCCTTGCTCTTCGCCGAGCCGCCCGCGCGCACGCTCATCCCCGCCGGGTTTTGCCCGCTGTTGCCGAACGGACTCGTGCCGCCGGTTCCGATGTAGTGATTGCCGCCCTCGTGCCGCTCTTTCTGTTCGCGGAGGCGTTGCTCGAAGAGCTTCTGTACTTCCTCGGGCGTCAGGTCCTTGAACGCCGCGATCTGTTCGTCGGTCAGCGACTCGAGGACCTTCGGATCTTTGAGCCACTCTTCCAGGCCGGCGAGCAGATCCGGGATCTTCGATTCGATGCCCTTGAAGTGGGCGAGAAACGCCTCGTCGAAGCGGTCGAGGTCCGACTCGCGGTGCACCATCAAGGAGCGAGCGAGGTAGTAGAAGCCGTCGAGCGTGTCGTTGTGCAACCCTTGCGAGACGGCCTTCGCGAGGCTCACGACTTCCTGAGTTCCGACTTTCAGATGCCGCTTCCGGAGTTCGTAGAGAAAGGGGACGAGGAGGTCACTCATGACGACGTGAGCCGTCCATAGCACCGTGGCGAAAAAGCCCCCACAACGCCGCGCGCGCCGCCGCAGGTGCCCATAATTTCTGGGCTCGGCGATCGAAGGAAATCGCTATTTTCTCGGCTCAAAGCGACTCGCCGCGGCCACAGGCGAGATTGCCCGGCGTGGTTGCGCGGACGCTGTAGTCGCCCGGGGGAACGGTGTACGGCACCGTGATCTGGCCCGCGTAGCGGCCGTCGTTGTCGGTCACCAATGCGCCGAGCGGGATGGTCCCGTTGTTTTCGCCGCGGACGAGCACGAGATCGATGCGCATCTCGGCGCAGGCGTTGCTCGCGGCGCGCACGGTGCCCGATAGCTTCACGCGGCCGCCGCGCCGCGCTTCGGCGCCGTTGAAATCGAGAGTGACGGTCGACGCGGCTCGTCGATCGTCGGGGTCGGGTCCTGGTTCGGGCTCCGGCGACGGCGACGTTCCGGACGACGCGCCGCTCCTGCCGGTCGCGCCGCTCGCCGAGCCGTTGCTCTGCGCGGTGGTTCGCCCGCGCGTGGCCATGGCCTCGCCGCTGTCTTTGCTCTTCGGCCACTCGAAGGGATCGCGCGGCGGGACGTGCGCGACGCGGTTCTCGTCGGAAAAGTCGAGCTCGTCCGCGGCGCCGCCGAGATCGACGCGGTGCCAGCGCGTGGCGTCGAAGACTTCGACCCAGGCGTGCGCCTCGTTGTGCACGAACCGCGCGGGCAAACCGAGCGCGAGCGCCGTGACCACGAATGCGAACGAGCGATGGCGACAGACGCCCTTCTGCGACAGCGTGAGCTCGCGATAGAGATCGAGCCCGGCGGATTTCGGATGGTCCGTCGACGGCGCGAATTCGCGAAAATATTTCACGAGCGAGCGCAAGGCTTCCGCCGGGCCGGTGCCGTCGACGATGCCGATTTCGCGCGCGACGCGGATGCCTTCCGTCTTCACGTGGTCGGGGATCGGCGGAACGAAGCGAGAGAGGCGTGCCCAGTCGACGTCGGCGAACGCGCTCCCGAACACGCCGCGATCGATGCCGAGGTGCATCACGAGGCGGATCCTGCCGTCGTGGTCGCCTTTGACGAACCAGTTGTCGGCGCTGTCGTGAAAAAACGTGAGCACGGCTTCTGGGGTGGCACGCGCCGCGAAGATATGCGCCGCGGGTCCGACGCTGGGCACGCGCACCGGTTCGTTCGCACGCAAATCGACTTCGAGGTCGGCGTAGAATTGGTCGTCTTCGGCGCGCGCAGCGCCGCCCACCGCGAGCCGCATCAACGCGGGATCGCGGACGCGCAGGTCCGTTTCGGCGTTCACGGTGTCGTACGCGAACTCGCGCTTGTACGGCGCGATCGCGGGCGTGAACGGATCGCTGTAGCGCACCGAGCTCGGTCGCGACGTGTCGCGATCGACGCGATACGAGTCCGCGCCCGTTTCCTGGTCGCGCCCGTAGACCGCGCCGTTGTCCTTCGCCGGTGCGTTCGCGTCGGGCGACGCGACGGGACCGGTTTCGGTCTGGATCGCGGCGGCCATCGCGCCGTCGGACGTCGTCGCGCCGAGCCGCAGATCTTCTGCGGGATCCGGCGGAATGTATTCGTGGAGCACGATATCGGAGCGCGCCGTTCCGCTCGAGCCGAGCACGACGAGGCAAACGAGACCGACGAGTCCGCGCCGAACCGCGGCGCGCCGGGTGCCCCCAAAAAACCAATGCTCGAGCTCGCGCCGTCGGCTGTTCATTTTCGCCCCGCGAGTGCGCCCCGGTCTTCCCAGTATCCGCCGATCCACACCGAGCGCACGCCATCGAAATGGCACGAACCTGCGACGAAGACCGCGTCCGGATTCGGCGCGGGCGGTCGCGGTTCGGGATAGGGCGCCGCGCATGCCGGAGGATCCGCCGCGAGGATGCCGGGAGCCGCGGGCTCGGTCGCGGCGCGCGCGACCGCGAGACGGGACGGCACTTCCGGAACACCGACGACGCATGCAGTGGCGCCGAGCGTCGACGCGAGCGCAAGCGTCGAAACGGTCACTCGGGCGGCACGGCGGCATCGCGCGGGCACTTTCGGAAGTGTAGCCCTTCCATCGGCAATCGGTTCCGCGAACCTGACAGCCGGTAGCCGAATCGCGGCCGTTAACCTAGTCTAGTCCGCCATGTCGCTCGCCGAAGACCTTGCCTCGCTGCCGGCTGCCGTTCGAGCGCGGCTCGACGCTCATCGGTTCGATGCCGCGCGGTTTCTCGAACTCGCGCGCCGCCTCGGCGATGCGGCAAAGATGGACAATCACGTGCGCGGAACCTTGGCTGCGCCGGAGCCCGGCGACGTCGAATCGTTGCCCGCGGCAGGCACGCCGGAGTCCGCGAAGTTCCGCGAGCAAGGGTTCGAGCTCCTCCGCAAGGGGCAGTGCGCGCTCGTCGTGCTCGCGGGCGGCATGGCGACGCGGATGGGTGGCGTCGTGAAGGCGCTCGAACCGGCGCTCGACGGGAAGACGTTTCTCGAATTGCGACTCGCCGAACAGCGTTCGCTCGAAGCGCTCGCGAAGGCGACGGTTCCGTTGTGGCTCATGACGAGCTCGTCGACCGACGCGAAGATTCGTGCGGCGCTCGGCGGCGCCCTCGACGGCAAACGCATCGCGGCGTTCCCGCAACGCCTCTCGATCCGGCTGACGCCCGAGGGCGCGATCTTCAAGGACGATCAGGGAGAACCGAGCGAGCACGCGCCGGGTCACGGCGATCTTCCCGACGCGCTCGTCGACAGCGGGCTCCTCGGCTCGTTCATGGACGGCGGTGGTCGCTACGTCATGGTCGCGAACCTCGACAACCTCGGTGCGACGCTCGACCCGGCCATCGTCGGGTTTCACGTCGCGCGCGGTCGCCCGGTGACGTGCGAGGTCGTCGACAAGCTCGCCAGCGACAAGGGCGGCATCCCGGTACGCCACGACGGCCGCACGGTCGTGCTCGAGGAATTTCGGATCCCGCCGTCGTTCGATCCGGCGCAAGTTCGCGTGTTCAACACGAACACGTTCCACTTCGACGCCTCGGCGCTCGCAGCGAAAGACACCCAGTGGACGTACTTCGTCGTCGAGAAAAAGGTCTCCGGTCGCCCGGCGATCCAGTTCGAGCGGTTGATCAACGAGCTGACGAGCTACCTCGACACGACGTACCTCAGGGTTCCGCGAACGGGCGCCGAGTCCCGATTCCTGCCCATCAAGGACCGCGAAGAGCTCGCGCGCCGTCAACCGGAAATCGAAGCGGTTGCTCGCTCGCGAGGAATGATCGCGTGAGCGGCCGTTCTTCGGTTTTCAGGCGCGCCGCGTGCGTCGCGGCGTCGATGGTGGTGTGCGCCGCGCATCCAGCAACCGTCTTTGCCGCGCCGGTCGAGCCCGAGCGGCTTCCGTCGTTCGGTCGTAGCGTCGCCGGCACCGACGACACGACGGCGCTCGTGCAAAATCCGGCAAACCTCGCGTTCCTTCCGGGTCCCGAGCTCCGCTGGGAAGGCGTGTACTTGAACGAGCGCGTCGCCGTGCCGTGGCAAGGCCACGCGTTCTCGGTGGGCTTCCGTCTGCCGTTCAATTTCGCGACCGCGCTTCGCGTGGACTTGGTCGACCCGCCGTCGGACGCGTTCAGCGGGCACGCGAACAACTACCAGTGGCTCACCTGGGGCCTCGCCTACAAAGCGTCGGAGGCGCTGAGCTTCGGGTTCTCGCTCCAGCGCTCGTACTCGGACGGCCCCGTCGCCAACGCACTCGGTTCGTATTCGTTCGGCATCTCCGCGCGTCCGGCGAACATCGTCGGGGCGTCTCTCGTCGCGTCGAACATCAACGGTCCGCTTTCGGGCGGCGACGTGAACCGGCTCGCCGCGCTCGGCATTCCCAACGTGTCGCTCGGCGCGTCGCTCACTGCGGCCCTCGCGATCCGCCCCTTCGCGACACGCACCGTCGAGCTCGGTCTCGAAGAGCGCTACCTCTTCGAACCGCAGATCGTCGTGCCGCGCGCGACGCTCGGCATCGATCTGCCGTACGTGGGACGCGTGCGCGGCGAATTCTCGGTGGTGGATCCGAGCCAGAAAAACCCGGGTTGGATGGCGAGCGCGTCGCTCTCGTTTTACGTGAACACGCCAGGAGGCTCCACGGATCTCGAGCTGGGCGGCGTGACCGGCACCGAGCTCGGACAGCGCGGCTCGTATAATCTGTACAACCAGTTCGCCTTCCGCGGATGGCGCGAGCCCGTCGGCTTCGTGCAGCACCACACCGCCGTTCGCTTTCGCATCGAAGACACGCCGGACACGCGCGAACACGTCGCGCTCCTCCGGAAACTCTGGAGCATCTCCGAAGAGCCGAGCATTTCCGCAGTCGTGTTCGAGCTCCGGACCGCGCCGGCCGATTCTCTGGCGCACATCGAAGAGCTACGCGATGCGGTGCGGTTGCTCCGCGCTCGCGGCAAGCACGTGCTCTGCCACCTCGAAGACGCGACGGGCGCCGCGCTCTATTTTTGCGCCGCCGCCGATCGCATCCTGATGAACCCGGCGGGCGGGCTCCGCTTCGCGGGCCTTCGCACGCGGCACTTCTACTTCGCGAATCTCCTGCAAAAACTCGGTATTCAGGCCGATTTCGTGCGCATCGGCGCGCACAAGAGTGCGCCCGAAGAGTTCACGCGGACCTCGGCGTCCGATACGGCGCGCGCCGACACCATCGATCTCCTTCAGCAAAATGAGCGCTGGTTCATGTGGGAGATCGCCCGCGATCGGCACATCGACGTCCAGGTGCTGCGCGATCGCATCGCGCACGGGCCGTTCATCGCCAGCGAAGCAAAGGACGCCGGACTCATCGACGGCTTCGCGTTCGACGACGAGATCGAGGGCGCGGTGCAAAAGATGGTCGGCGATCGCGTCGACGTGATCGATTCGGATTGGGCCAACGTCGCGCCCGAGCGCTTCGGACGCCAGCGCGGCATCGCTCTCGTGTACGTCGACGGCGACATGATCGACGGGCGAAGCCGCACGATTCCCTTCCTCGACATGCAACTCGCCGGCTCTTACACGCTCGCCGAGAATCTGAAGCGCGTCCGCGACAGCCCCTCGATCGGCGCGGTCGTCCTTCGCATCGAGTCGCCCGGCGGTTCGTCGATGGCGGCCGACGTGATGTGGCGTCAGGTCGAGCTCACCGCCCGCGTGAAACCGGTCATCGTGAGCATGGGCGACGTGGCCGCGAGCGGCGGCTACTACATCGCCGCTCCCGCGACGAAGATCTACGCCAACCCGCTCACGGTCACCGGCAGCATCGGCATCTTTTACGGCAAGGCCGACGTCAGCGGGCTCATGCAAAAGCTCGGCGTGAACGTCGAGGTCTACAAGACGGCGCCGCGCGCCGACGCGGAGTCCATTTTCCGACCGTTCACCGACGACGAACGGGCCGAGCTCGTCAGGAAGGTCGGCCAGTTCTACGACGTGTTCTTGTCGCGGGTGTCGGTCGGCCGGCACATGACGAAGGAAGGCGTCGATCGCGTCGGCCAGGGTCGCGTGTGGACCGGCGAACAAGCGAAGGAACGCGGTCTCGTCGACGAGCTCGGCGGGCTCCGCGAAGCCCTCGAAGAGGCACGGCGCGACGGCGATCTCGCCGAAGACGCGCCGATCCTCGAGCTCCCGAAAGTGCCGACGAGCTTGCTCGGCACGCTGCTCGGCATTCAGGGTCTTCACGCCAGCTCGATCGCCGAGGCGCTTCCGCCGTCGGTCATGCAGCTCGCTCACGCGATGGCGCCGTTCCTCGTTCACCCGAGCGACCGACCGCTCGCGCGAATCGAGATCACGCCCGTTTCACCATGACGGTTCCGGTGCTCGTCTGTCGCGACGCTCGCGTCGAGGCTGAAGGCGGCGGCGTGCTCCTCGAGGGGGTCACTTGCGAAGCCGACGGCGCGCGCGTGGGCCTCGTCGGCGCGTGGTCCGCGCTCTTCGGCTTGTTCTCCGGGACGGCGACCCTGCGGCGCGGCACCATCGACGTGCTCGGCGAAGACGCGCGCACCGTGCTCGCGCGTCGCAAGCTCGGGATCGCGCGGCTCGACGCGGACCTCCCGGAAACCTGGACGTCGACCGAGTACCTCGCGATGAACGGACGGCTCGTCGGGCTCGGCCGGCGCGCGGCGACCCGTGCGGCGCGGCAGACGTTGGAAGCGCTCGAGCTCGGCGCGCTCGGCGGTCGCAAAATCCATTTACTCGATCGCGGAGAGCGGCGCGCTCTGTCGCTCGCCAACGCTGCGCTCGGCGCCCCGCCCGTCGTGGCCGTCGAACGGCCGCTCGCCGGTCTCGGCGACTCCGAGGCCATCGCGATCCGGCAGATCCTCGCGCGCGTCGGCCTCGGGCGCCGCCTCCTCGTGAGCATCGACGCCTCGACGGCGCAGCCTCGTGAGCGGGAATTCGTCGCGTCCATGGACCATCTCGTCGTGCTCGCTTCGGGAACCGTCGTGGCCGCCGGCCCCACCGAGAGCGTGATGACGAGCAGTCCGCGCTGCGTCGTTTGGGCCTCGCACGCCGCCGAGCCGCTCGTCCTGATGCTCCGTGAGCGAGGCGTCCAAGTCGAACCCGTCGACGGCGCGCCGTTCGAGGGCGACGCCGGCGGTCGCTTCGTCGTCCTCCTCGACGACGGCATCACCCCGATGACCATCGTCGAGAGCGCTCACGCGGTCGGCGCGCCGCTGC
>DATBBD010000395.1:0-20930 GCA_036271175.1 Polyangiaceae bacterium
GCACTCCGAGGGCAGGGAACGGCGCGGTGTAGTCGATCGTCTTCAAGATGCCGGACAGCTCGCGCAGATACAGATTCGCGTGCTCGCCGTAGTAAGAGATCAAGACGAAGAACGAGAGTCCGACGGACACCAACAAGTACACGAGCCACGGGCGGACGTGCTGGTCGGAGCGCGGCGAGTCGTCGCTCTTCGAGAACGCGACGGTGCGCAACGTGAATCCGACGCCGATGAGCAGCGGCACGGCGAGGTAAAGGAAGAACCAGACGTTGAAATGCCGCCGCACGAACGCCCCGAAAGCGACCAAGTAGAGGAAGCCGCCGGCGATGCGCGCGCGCCGGAACAGCGCGCGTCGCGATGCGGATTCGGCGCCGCTCAGCGCCCGTTCGGTGCCGTCCGCGTCGCGAGCTCCGTCGAACGAAACCGGGATCCAGAAAAAATACGCGAAGAGCCCGCCGGCGAGCAAATACATGCCGGTGTTGAGCTTCGTCCAGATGGTGATCGCCGTGAGCACGCCGGCCGCGTACACGTTGTGCTTCGGCTTCCGGAGCGGCGGACACAGGATGAAATTCCAGGCCGCGAGCACCAACGCCGTGGACGTGTGCGACGCATACGCGGTCTGCTGCGCTTGCCACGGCACGCCGACCAGGATCGCGACGAAGATCGCGGCGAACGCGGCGTAGAATCGACCACCACGCTGGTCATTGGAATCGCCGCCGCTGTCCGGCGCCATGGTGAGGCGACGCACCAGGAGGTACGTGAGCGCCGTCGTGATCAGCTTGAGCACGAGCATCCACATCCGGATGCCCCACACCGTGTCGCCGAACGCGCGATAAAATGCGACCGGGAAGATCCAGTTGAAGAGCCCGTAGGCGTCGATGAAGTCGTAAAACGGGAGCTTCCCGTGCGCCATGTCGTCGATGTATCCGATGATCAGCGCTTCATCGGTGTGGTTCGGCGCGAGCGTCGAATACTGAAAGAAGTAGAACGCCGCGGCGAGCGTCGCCGCGACCCACGCCGCAATCCGAATCGCTCGCGTGTGACCCTGGGTCATGGGCGGCCGCGCAGCGTCAGAGGGGGCGTCCTGTGTCGTCGGGCGCGGCGAGCGTCGCCGCTTCGCCGACTTTCGGCGATCGACGGGCGAAGGCTCGCGCGACTCGGTTTTCGAGCGCGGAGCCGAGCACGGTCAGCGAGCATCCGCTGCCGAGAAGGACCGCCGCGTATGCGCCCCGCACGAGCTCGTCTTCGGTTTCCGGGGCGCGACCCGCCATGTGCACGACCTCGTGCACCAAGAGGTGGCCCATGTAAATGCCCCAGGACGACTTCCCGAGCCACGCGAGCGCGCGCCGAACCGCGCCCGGCAAAGTGAGCCAACGAAAAATTCCGAGGAGGGCGATCGCGAGCGGAACGTCGTTCAGATACGTGACCGCTTGCTGCCTCAGCGGGCCGAGAAAAAGGTCGCCCGGATCGCCGAGCGCGACGTCGGCGAGCACCCATCCCGCGACCGTGATCGCGACGGCGATGATCGTCGCGCGTGGGCTGATGCGCCCTCGCCAGCGTCGAGCGACGAACACGCCGGACAGCACGTCCCAGAAGGATCGCGGCGGGAAGATCCAATCGTAGTACCAGCCGGGCTCGGGGACCTTGTCGCCGAAGAGCTCTTTGCCGGCGATCACGATGTTCCACAGGTAGTAAATCGAAGCCGCGCAGGCGGCGGCGGAGATCAACAACGTGAAGGGGGCCCAGCCCCGCGTCATCGTGAGCCGCAGCGCCGGATACATGAGCACGAGCATGAGGATCAACGTGACGAACCAGCTCGTCCCAATCCACGGCGCGTAGCCGAGCGCCGTGAGCAGCGCATCGCCGGCGTCGAGTCGGAGTCGGGTGAGGGTTCCGGTTTTCCATGCGGCGCACCACCACGCGAGCGCGAGAAACCAATACGGGACGTAGAGACGACGATAACGGCTCTGGTACCACTTCGCGATTCTTCGGCGCGCTTCGGCCGGCGAGCCGATCGGCGAGCGCTCCCACCAAAGCTCGGACGTGATGCCAAAAAGCACCAAGAAAATCGGCACCGCGCGGTTCATGACGGCGTTGAAGGCGTCGGTGTCCGCATACAGCTTCGCGTGAATGCACACGACCGAGAGGATCGAAAACCCCTTGAGCCAGTCGAGCTCCGGAAGGCGATCGCGGGAGTCTGACATGGAGCGCCGTCGAGATAAGAACCGCGAACGAGGTCTCGAGTGCCGCTCAGGGCCGCGCAGACGCGGACGCCCCGGGTGCGCCAGATTTCGCCGCGCCCGCATCGGGTGGAGCGGCGCTCGGCGCGCCGCCGGCGGGCGGTGCGGAGGAGCCCTTCGCAGATTTGACGAAGTGCGCGTAGAGGGAGAGCATCGCCCAGGTCAGGCGCTGTCCATATTCCTTGGTGTCGAACTTGAAGATGGCGCCATAGAGCGCCGGCCAGTCGCGAGCGATGTTCTCTTTCGTCGCAACGAAGTCGTTCTTGCACGCGACCAGCGTGTCGTCGTGCAAGAGCGGGCAATACGCTTTTCGGCACGCCGTGACGATGCTCGGCTCGCGCTGAGGCTCGGGAAGATCCGCGGCCCCGCGAAAGGCTTCGCTACAAGCCGGCTCGGCGTAGACGTTCGCGCACTCGTGGTAGTAGACGCGGAGCGTTTCTTCCTTGGTCGGGAGGAGGATCGCGCGACCGATACCCTGCGTGCAGCGTTCGACGTCCTCTCCGGAGATCCGCGGCTTGTCGTGCCGGCATGCAGTCGAAAGAAACAACGCGATCGCGAGGACGGGCAACACGCGCGACCGGCTCGCCCGGCGAGGCGCTTCGATGGCTGGAGGCGCCGTTGAGTTCGAAGTTCGCATTTCGGCGAGGCGTAACACGCAGCCCGCCGTGGCGGCAAAGTCGGCTCAGTCGAGGCCGCCGAGGCGTCGCACCGCCGCGGCTCGACGCCCCTTCGGATAGAGCCGGAAATAGTCTTCGGCGCGGTCGCGAGCGCGCGACGTCTCACCGGCGCGCGACCAGCTCTCGACCTCGCGAGCGAGCGCGTCCTGTGCCAGCGCTCCACCCGGATCGAGTCGGCGCGCCGTTGCGAACGCCTCCGCGGCGTCGTGCGGTTCGCCCAGCTGATCGAGGAGGGTTCGACCGAAGGTGAACGCGGCGAGCGGCGCGCGCGAGTCGCTCGAGTGTGCGACCAAGACACGCTGAAACGCCGCGACAGCGGCCTCCGGATGCCCGCCGAGCCGCGCCACGTCCGCGGCGAGCAGCAGATCACCGGGCTCGTCGCGAACCGCGGGAGCGCCTTTCGCCGTCATCATTTTGTAAGCGCTCGCGTAGTCGCCGTCTTCGGCGAGCTCGCGCCACGAGCTCGTCCGCGGCGGATTCGACGGCGCCGGCACGGTCGACGGCGCAGACGGCGTCGACGGCATGGGCAGGCGAACTTCGCTCGGCGCCGGGACGTCGGGAGCCTCGGCCTCGTCGGGCGGAGGTGCCGCGATCGAAGCCGCCGGAACGCCGACGATTTCCGGAGCGTCGGGGACGACGGCGTCTTCGCCGACCGAGACGTCGCGCTCGCCGAGAGGCGACGCCACGTGCACGCGCCCGCGCTCGACGGCCACGTGCACGCCCTTGGGCTCGAGAGAGACCGTAAAAATGGTTCCGAGAACGGTGACGGTCACGTTGCGTGCGGTGACGCGAAAGACGCGCGCCGGATTGTGGGTGACCGAGAATCGCGCCGACCCGGTGTCGAGCCGGAGCGCCACGACGTTCGGCGCGACCTCGAGCGCCGCGACGTGCGCGCCGCCGCTCTTGGACGTGACGTTCGAACCGTCGTCGAGCCGGAGCAGCTCCGTCGGGCGCGAGTCCGCGGAAGCGATGGGGGTTTCACGTGGCTCGAACACCGAGCCGTGCCGCAACACCAGGACCACCACGGCGACGGCCAGCGCGGCGGCCGAGAGCACGAGGGCTCGTCGCGGCGCTCGCCGCGCCACGCCGGCTTCGATGCGCAGCCGGACGGCGCGTTCGCGATCCGGCGACCAATTCGGTCCGACGTGTCCCTTTGCATCGGAAAGCCGTTCGAGGAGATCAGCCATCGGAGAAGGCCTCCTCGAGGGTTTTCGCGGCCGCCGAGATGCGGCGCTTCGCCGTGGCGAGCGAGCACCCCGACAAGGTCGCGACGCTTTCGAGCGGTTCGCCTTCGACGTAGCGCAGTGACCAGGCGATCCGCTGATTGGCCGGGATGCCGTCGAGCACGCGGTACACGCGAGCCAGGAGCGCCCGGTCTTCGGGGCTCGCGCCGGCATCGACGACACCGTCATAGACGGCCGGGTCGTCGAGCCCGAAAAATTGACGGAGCCGTCGGCGCTTCAATCGCCGGCGCGCGATGCGAACCGCGATGCAAGCGAGCCACGCTTTCACCGCCGTGGGGTCGCGCAGCTGGCCCACTGCGCGGACGGCGACGAGAAAGACTTCTTGCACCGTGTCGTCCACGTCGCCGTCTCGTCCGAGCAAGCGGTGAGCGACGGCCGCGACGTACGGCGCATAACGTCGAAAGAGCGTGTCCAGGTCGAGCGCCGGCGTCGCGTCTTCCATCTCCGGCGCAAGCCGAGCGACGACGCGGATGGCGGACTGGTGTCGGGGCATGCTCCAAGTTCTCAGTGCGAACGATCCCGGAAAACGGCTCAGTCCTCGGCGCATTTGAGCTGAACGGCCGGGGCGTCACCACGACGTCGAAGTGGCGCTCCCGACGTTGCCCCTGCCGCCGCCCGCCGAGGCGGACGGTAGGCCATTGTACGCTCCCCCGAGGGGGGCGCCCGAAAGGCCGTTCACGGCACGAATCCGAGCCCGATTTGTCCGTCGAGCCATCCTCCGCTGACGCCTGGTCCCTCCGCGCTCGGAATCGGGAGCACCGCGTACCCGGCCTCGCCGGCAATGTCGGCAACGAAGTGCGGCCCCAGCGAAAAAGTGACGGACGAACGGGCGAGCGGCCAGCCCCAGACGGCGAATGACGAGCTTCCCCCCGGCGCGCCGGTCACCGTCGCGCCGCTTCCGATGAAGCCCGCGCGGAGCCCCGCACCGAGCCGGGCCGTGATCCATTTCGCGCGAAGATAGGCGTAGAGGCCCCCGCCGAGCGTGAAGGTCTGGACGCGGTAGGTCCCCTGGTGCGTCGAGAGGGAGCCCTCTTCGAACAGAGCATCGACGTCCCAGCTCATGAACCGAAAACGTTCTTCGCCGGCGCGGAGGCCGCCGCCTCGGAGCGTACCGATCCCTTTGAAGAACGATCGTATCGAGAAGACCGGGACCAGGCGAAACCGCCGTGCGGCAGGTGCTTCGAGCTCGTACCAGGTTCGTTCTTCGGGTTCGTAGTCTTGAACCCATTTAGACACCGCCGCGCGCGCGGCCGACGTCTCGCTCTCTGGCGGGCGCGGGCCGAGCGGTTCCACGCGCGGAGTCGGGTTGACGCGAAGCTCGGCCCAGCTCGACAGCACGAGCTCCGACACGGCGAGCGCGACCAGCCGATCGCGCGCCGCGCGATCGGAGAGGCCGATGTTGAACGAACGCCCGACGGCTTTCCGAGTCAACGGATCGCGGACGCGAAGAAAGACCAGATCGCCTTGGCATTCCACGACGACCTCCGTCGTGGCCGGGGTCTTTCGCTCGACGGCCGTCGCGCCGAGCTCGGCCGCGACGATGCGGCGCAGCTCCGCTTCCGAGAGCTCGTCGCAGGCGGTCACCGAGAGCGCGATCGGCAACTTTTCGGCGCGCGCGCTCGCCGCCAGCGCCCAATAAAACGAGAGCGCGGAGAGCGCCGCCCGCATCATCGAGACCAGCCGGCGCGTCGACTGCAATCGGTCTCCTCGTTTCACCGTTCAGCGAGCGAAAGGGGCCGGGGGTTCACTGGGTGGTCGTGGTCAGGCACTCGAGCTGGCAACCGTTCGCGGGGCTACACGCCGCCGCAGAATCGAAGAGGCTCATGGAGTACCCGGAGGGGCCACCCCACTGGTCGATCTCGGGTTGGCAAGTGCTGGGCGAGTAGCAGCTGGCGTCGGTGGTGCACTCGAACTTTTCCGCGCACTCGAGGATGGCGAGACATCCATCGTCCGAAAGGCAGGTGGCAAAGGGCGCCGTGCAGAGCGTGCAGTTGCAACCCGGGCCGCACGTCGTCGACGTCGTCGCTTCCACGCCGTCGCGCTTGACGTACTCGTCGAGGCACAGCGTGGCGTTTTGCTCGTCGAGGCCGGTCGTGCCGCCGCCGCCGAACGTCCCGCCCTGTCCGCCGATGCCTCCGCCCACGCCGAAGCCTCCGCCTACGCCGCCGCCGAAACCTCCCGTGCCGGACCCGGCAGAACAGCCCAACGTCTCGAGGAGGCACTCCGTCGTGCAAGACAGAACGCCCGAGGGTTCTGCGCCCATGGTCTCGGTGCTGCACGTCTTGCCATTCAACAACGGGCCGTCGCATTCTTCGCCCGTATCGATCTGTCCGTTGCCGCACTGGGATACCGGCACGGCTCCAGCTTCGCCGCCGGTTCCCTCGTTCGAGGTGCCGCCGCTGTTTCGGACGGGGACGATGGGGCCGCCGGGGTCGAAGCTGCTGACGCCGCCCGTGCCGCCGGTTCCATCGGAGATTCGGACGATGCCGCCGCATGCCGGCGCCGCGCCCATGAATAGCGCGAGCGCAGCGAGCACGAGCCTCGCTTGCGGAGGGAAACGAAAGGCCGACGACATTCCCACCTACCTCGACTCCATCGTTAGCACGGCTCTCGACTGCGCTCCAATGGGTCGCCGTCGCTCGGGCGCTTCGTTGCACTCGCGCGGCGCGCCGTGATACCCAAAGGAGCGTGAATCGATCGGCGAACGCGATTCGCGGTCGCCCGTGCTCGGCGCTGTCGCGCGCGCTTCGCGCGGTTCCTGCCGGAGTGCTCCTCGTCACGGCGCTGTACCTCGCGACGCTCGCGCTCGGCGTCCACACGTTCGACCAATTCGCCGGCTGGTTCTGGCCGCTTCGCGAGCTGTTTCTCCCCGAACCGGAGCTCGTCGTCGCGGTGGCTTTGTTGCCGGCGATCGCCCTCGTCGTGTTCGGTCGTCGACTCGGTTCGGTGGGCGCGAAGCTCGCGCTCCTCGTCGTTCTCGGGGTCGCGAATCAACAAGGGCTCGCGCTCCTCGAAGGTCACGGTTTCGATGCGCTGCCTCGCTCGATGCTTCGCTCCGGTCACGCCGAGTTGCTTCATGTCGCCGCCGGTGTTCGGGATGCGCCGGAACTCGTCACGCATTTCGAAGCGCGCGCGGAGTCGGGCGCTCTCGGCAACTATGCGCGCTCGAAACCGCCGGGCGAGCTCTTGCTCTACGTCGCGACGTTCCGCGCCGCGAACGCGTTCCGCGCCACGGACGACCAACCCACCGACGACCGCGTCGCCGTCGAACGGGCGGCGGCATTCGCGGCGATCGTCTGGCCCTGGTTCGCGTATCTCGCGGTCGTCCCGTTGTTCTTCCTGACCCGGCGATTCATGAGCGAACGCGGCGCGCTGGCCGTCGCCGTCGCGTACACGCTGGTGCCGTCGATCGATCTCGTGGTGCTGCATACCGACGAAGCATTCTTCCCGCTGTTGGCCGTCACCGTCGCGTGGCTCGCGGCGTCGTCGGTCGAGCACGGCAACGAGCGGCGCGCCGTCTTTGCCGGCGTGCTGGCCTACCTCGCGGCGTTCTGCTCGTTCGCGCTACTTCTCGTCGTGCCGATCGCGGCCGCGTTCGCGCACGGACGCCTCGACGCGGGGGCCAACCGAGTCGCGACCTTGCGGCGCGTGGGCGCTCGGTTCGTCGCCGCATTCGTGACCATGTCACTGGTCGGGTTCGTGCTCTTCCGGTACGACCCGCTCTCGCGGGGCGCTCACGCGCTCGCGTTTCACGCCGCGTGGAAGCCGCGCCCCGGCGGTTTTCGCGGGCGCTACTACTTCGCGCTCCTCGACGGCATCGAGTTCGCACTCTGGACCGGCATTCCGGTGTTCGCTCTCGCCGTCGGCGATGTCGGGCGCTCGCTCCGGCGCGTGCTCCGCGGTTCGACGCGCGGACTCGCGATGCCGGCACTCACGGTCGCCGCAATGGTGACCTTCGCGGCGTTTTTCGGCGAAGCGAAGGCAGAGACGGCCCGTCTGTGGGCGTTCTTCGTCCCGTTCGTCGTCGTGTTGGCGGTGGCGCGTCTCGAGCGGTTCGGCGAACGGTTCCCGATCGCGTTCGCGAGCGTCGCGGCATTCGAGTGGGCCACGACGTTGCTCACGAAACTCCACCAAGACTTCTGGTGACGGGTTGATGATTCATCACATCAGTCGACCCGCCCAGGGCGTGCTCACAGAAAGATGTAACGCACCTTGAGGCGCGACTACCGCACGTGTTCGTCGAGGAAGGTGTGGATCGCGCCGCTGATCTCGGCGAGGTGAAGCGGGAACGTCATGTGACCGCTCTTCAGCCAGTGCAGGTTCGGGCGGTGCCAGTCTTCCCATTGTCGAAGCACCAGCGCGGGGTCGATGTGCCCGTCGCTCTTCGCCTCGATCCAGAGTTGCTTCTCTGGTGGCAAGAGCGGACGCGCGCTGTCGAACGGTAAGCGCGAGAAAATGTCGCGCCGCCTGGTTTCGTCGATTCCCCACCGTTCGAGATCGCTCTTCATTCGCCACAGGATTTCCGCGCTCTCGATCGCGTCGCCGAGCCGCAAGTGACAGAGGATCGGGACGATGAACTCCGGGGGATCGGGCAAACATGCGAGAAGCATCACCAGCGACCCGCCGAGGCTGATTCCCGAAGTGCCGATGCGCGAGTATCCCTGCCGACGGAGCCATCCGGTGATCGAGCGCACATCGTGGATCGCCTGACGGATGCCTTCCAAAGAGCGAACGAGATCGGCCGTCCAGAAAAACTCGCCGGAAAATAGCGCGTTCCACGGGTTTCTCCTTCCGTGGAACGGCAATGAAACATGCACGACGTCGACGTCGAGCTCGCGGAGCCATCGCGGGAACACGAGCGCTTCTTCCACCCACGATCCGGGTTCGAGCCAGCCATGGACGTAAACGACGCACTCTCGCCGCGGGGTTCGATCGGGCGTGAGCCATCGCGCCCACGCCGTGAGATTGGCTCGGTACTCGTGCTCGTGACGTGATCGGTAACGTGGGCTCAGTACTTCGTGCGAGCTCGTCCATGAGAGCGTCGTGGCTCGCGTTACCTTGGACGCCAAGCCGTCGTGTCGTCGCACGCTGGTGAGCGTTGGCGGCATGGGGAACAGCTCGTCCACCGCGAGATCGAGGTAAGGACCGAGATCGCTCGTCGTGTCGATCTTCGGGCCGCGGAGACCGTGAAGAATGTGTGAAAGACGACCCGCGATTCGGTCGGCGCCGCGTCCAACGTCCATGCTAAGGGGATTCCAGATCTGAATGATGAAAAAAGGGGCAGAAAACTGGTCGGTTGGCGATGTCGTACATGGCTCGAGGGCACGCGGCGAGCCTCGAAATCTCTCGGGTGTTAGGATTCGCGAAACACGCTCATCATGACTTCAACCTGGATTGACAAGTGTCTCGCGCTTCGGAAAAAAACTGGAGAAACGCTGGCCGACGTCCTCGACGTAGCTCTCGCGCTGTCTCCGGACAAGGCGGCGATCTTCTTCGAAGGCCGCACGATCACCTACCGAGAGCTCGATAGCGCGGCGAATCGCGTCGCGCAGGCGCTCCTCGCCGGCGGCATCAAACCGGGCGATCGCGTCGCGACGCACCTCGATAATCGCCCCGAGTTCATCGAGGTGTACCAAGGTGTCACACGGGTCGGCGCAACCTTGGTTCCCACGAACGTGATGTACACGGCCGAGGAGATGCGCCACATCCTCGCCGACAGCGGCGCGTCCGCCATATTCGTGCGCGCCGAGCTCGCGCCGAAAATCGTGGCCCTGCGCGCGGAGCTCCCCGACCTTCGCCACGTCGTCGCCATCGGAGAAACGCCGGAAGATCCCGCGGACGAGCTCGCGGCGTTCAAGGCCAGCGCTCGCGACGAACGACCGCGGATCGCCATCGATCCGAACTCCACGGCGTTCATTCAGTACACGTCGGGGACGACGGGCAAGCCCAAGGGCGCGATGGTGTCGCACGCCAACGTGCTCGCCGTGGTCGACAACACGACGAACCTCGTCGGCTCCGTCGAGTCGAGCGAAGACGACGTCCTGTTGCTCGTGCTTCCGCTGTTTCACGCCTACGCCCTGAACCTGGCGATGAATCGGTCGTTCCTCGGCGTCACGCCGTTCGTGCTCGTGAATCGGTTCGATCCGGAGCTCGTCTTCTCGCTCATCGAGAAGTACCGCGTGACGATGTTTTACGGCGCGCCGCCCATGTACTTCGCGTTCGTGAACACCGAAGGGCTCGAGCGCTACGACGTCTCGTCGCTCAAGGCCGCGTTCTCCGGTGCGGCGCCGCTCCCGGTCGTCATTCTCGAGCGGTTCAAGGAGCGCACCGGCGTCGAGATCTGCGAAGGCTATGGTCTCAGCGAGACGGCGCCGACGTTATGCTCGAACGCCGCCGGTCCGAAGAACAAGCCCGGCACCGTGGGCCCTCCGATCCCGGGCGTGGAACTTCGCATCGTCGATGAAGAAGGAAACGACGTCGCCAGGGGCGCGGTCGGCGAGATCTGCGCGCGCGGCCCGAACGTGTTCAAAGGTTACTGGAAGCGCGAAGAGGAAACCGCGGAAGCCTTCCGCGGCGGTTGGTTCCACACCGGCGACCTCGGCTGGGTCGACGAAGACGGCTACGTCACCATCGTCGATCGGAAGAAGGACATGGTGATCGTCAGCGGATACAACGTTTATCCCATCGAAGTGGAGAACGTCCTTTTGCGGCACCCGAAGATCCTCGACGCCGCGGTGATCGGCGTGCCCGACCCGTATCAAGGCGAGTCGGTGAAGGCCGTGCTCGTGCTGCGTCCCGGTGAGACGATGGAGCCGAAGGAAGTGTCGACCTACTGTCGACAGCTCCTCGCGGCGTTCAAAGTGCCGCGCCACGTCGAGTTTCGCGACGAGCTTCCGAAGACGGCGACCGGAAAAATTCTGAAGCGCGAGCTCCGCTGAGCGGATCGATCACGGCCCGCTCTTCGCGGCTGCTGCACGCCGCGCGCTGGCGTTCTTCGCGGGCAGCGCGAGCGCCGTCACCAGCTCGCTCCAGACGGCTCGATCGCCGCTCACGACGAGCGCGCCGCGACGTTCGAGCGCCGCGGGCGACACGCCGCCCATGAACACGGCGAACAACGACGCCGGATCGGCCGCGTGGATCGTGAGGGCGGCGAGCGGCGCCGGTCGCTCTTCGACGCCGAGTCGCTCCGCGCCGAGCGTCACCTCGAACCGGCGATCTCCGGCGACCACTTCGGCGACTCGGCCCGAGCCGCGGCCCGGATAGCGCCGCTTCAACGAGAGGAGCGCCCACCCGAAGTCGCGCCGGTCCGTCCGGCGGGGAGAATCGAGGAGCGGCATTCCCCAGCGACCGAGCTCCCCCACGGCGGCCTCGAGCGCGCGCCCGCGTTCGGTGAGCGCGTAGACCTCGCCCGAGTGGGGTGGCCCGAGCGGTCGCTTCTCGACGAGGCCCGCGGCGACGAGCTCGCGCAGGCGTTTCGCGAGTAAATTCGTGGTGATACCGTCGAGGCTCGCGAGCAAATCGCCGTAGCGCCGCGGCCCGAGCAAGAGGTCGCGAACGACGAGCAAGGTCCACCGTTCGCCGACGATGTCGAGGGCGCGGGCGAGCCCGCAGTGTTGGTCGTAGGAGCGCCGTCGCGGTTTCACTTTAATTTATAATAGTAGATACTAATAAAAACTAAATGCAAGCCATCGCGGGCGCTTCGGCGCTGGTCCGGTTCGGGATTCCGCTCCTCGCGGTTTCCGTCGGCGCGCTGCTCGTTGCCGGCGTTCGAGCGACCTCCGACCCCGCCGTTCGCCGGTGGGCGACTCTCCGCGCGTCCTTCGCGGTCGGTGCCGTCTTTGCACTCACCGCGGTGCTCGCGGAAAACGGGGTGCTCGCGGATGCGGCTCGCCGGCCGCCGCTCTTCATGCCGCTCATGCTCGCTTGCTTGGTGCTGGCCGCGGGCACCGCGTTCTCGTCGGTCGGCACGCGCTTGGTCGCCGGGGTGCCGCTCTGGCTTCTGGTCGGCGCCGAAGGGTTTCGTCTCCCGCTCGAGCTCGTCATGCATCGCGCGGCGAAGGACGGCGTCATGCCCGTCGAGATGAGCTACGCGGGCTACAACTTCGACATCGTCACCGGTGCGACGGCCCTCGCTCTCGCGCTACTGATTTATTGGGGGCACGCGCCGCGGGCGCTCGTCGTCGTGTGGAACGTCCTGGGTGTCGTCCTCCTCGCGATCGTCATTGGAGTCGCGGGTGCGGGCCTTCCCTGGGTCGCGGCGTTCGGGCCCGACCACGTGAACGAGTGGGTGCTCCACTTTCCGTACGTCTGGTTGCCGACCGTGCTCGTTCCCGCGGCTTTGTTCGGACACCTGCTCGTGTTCCGGCGCTTGCCGGCAGAGAACGCGCCGCGAAAAGGCGGCGAGGATCACGCGCTCGGCTTTTTCCGGAGCTGAACGACGCCGCGTTCTTCCGGCGTGCCCGGCGGGCGGCGGTTCCAGAAAAAGTTGAACCCTTGCCCGGCGTCGATGTTCGACTTGAACGTGCCTTGCGGCGCGCCCGACGCGATGTAGTTCCGCCACTCTTCCCACCACAGCGTCCATTCGCACGAGTGGCACACGAGCTTCGTCTGCTCGTCGGGGACGTCGCGTGAGTTGAAGAGGGCGCGCGACATTTTCTGGCGGTCGCCGTTCCAGACCTCGAAGAACGTCTTCGAGCCGCCGTCGCCCGCCGTCTCTTCGAGACGGCCTACGTCGTCTTCCTTGTAAAAGGTGCCGCAGCAGGGCGCCACGCCCCCGTCGTTGTTGATGACCGCTTGGTGCCACAAGAACGAGCAGCGCGTCGGAAACGACGGCGGCTTGATCGAGAACTCGAACCGCTTTTCCGGATCCCAGTCGGGCCCGACGACCCAGCCCTTGTCCACGGCGATCAGCATGCCGAGATCGGCGGCCATGCTCTTCGCGAGCTCGATGTCGCCGACGTTGTGCGAAAAGACGTGGAACTCCCAGACGAGGATCGGCGACTCCGAACCGAGCCTCCGCTTCGCCGCGGCGACGCGCCGGCAATTGTCGAGCACGCGCGCAATGTCGCCGCGCACGCGATACTGCTCGTAGGTTTCCTGGCGCGCGCCGTCGAGCGATACGCCGAGTACCGTGAGCCCGCTTCGAACGAGCCGCTCGGCCGCCGCGTCGTCGAAAGGGAAACTGAAGTTCGTGCTGATGGTGGTGGACGCGCCGGCGCGGTGCGCCTCTTCGACCATCTCGAAAATGTGTTTGCCGAGGAGCGGTTCGCCCCAGTTGTAGAACTCGACCTCGAACAGATACGGCCCGAGCTCTTCCATCACCCTTCGATACAAGTCGAGCGACAGGTGCCCTCGCCGTCGCCCGATCTGCTCGGACCCGGTGAAGCAGGCCGGACATCGCAAGTTGCAGATGTTCGTCGCTTCGATCGTCAGCTTGATCGGATAGCTCGCGAGCTCGGTCTTCCCGTTCCGTTCGTCGAGGTTCGACTGCGTCAGGTTCTGCACCCGGCGGTGCGTCATGCGCGCGCCCCGACAAGCCACCGGCGGCGGAACCTGGAAGATCCGCTGCAGATTGTACTGTTCGCCGAAGCTCGGGCGGAGGCTCGTCGAGCGCGGCGTGGGCCCACGAACGGGCGAAGCGGACGCGACGTCGTTTGCCACTCGAACCATCGTCAGAATAGCCCCCGCGTCGCGGAGCGCAAGCGAGAGCCAGCGGGACCCGACGCGTTCCCGCGTCGCACGCGCTCCTCGAACGGCGCAAATCGTGTCACGCTCGCGCCGGTGTCCGAGAAGAGCCGCGTCGACGAGCTCGCCGCGCTCGGCGGAGCGCCGGCGTTCGCGTCCGAGCTCCACGTCGGCAGACCGTCGATTCGAGGACGCGAAGCGCTCCTCTGTCGATTGAACGACGTGTTCGAGAGCCAGTGGCTCACGAACCACGGCCCGTGCGAGGTCGAGCTCGAGCGCCGCCTCGGCTACGTTTTCGGCGTCGAGCACTGCGTCGCGACGTGCAACGGAACCCTCGCGCTTCAACTCCTGCTCCGCGCGCTCGGGCTCCGAGGAACGGTGCTCGTCCCGTCGTTCACGTTCATCGCGACGGCGCACGCCGTCTCGTGGGAAGGGCTCACCCCGGTTTTTTGCGACGTGCTCACGGCCGATCACACCTTGTCGCCGGAAGCGGTGGAAGCGGCGATGACCGCCGACGTGAGCGCGATTCTCGGCGTGCATTTGTGGGGCAATCCCTGCGCCGTCGACGCGCTCCGGGTGATCGCCGAGCGCCACGGCGTCCCGCTCATTTTCGACGCGGCGCACGCCTTCGCCTGCGAGCGCCGCGGAAAACCCGTCGGGAGCCTCGGTGACGCGGAGGTGTTCAGCTTTCACGCGACCAAGGTTTTTCAGACCCTCGAAGGCGGCGCGATCGCCACTGCCGACGACGCCCTCGCGCGCGAGCTCCGGCTCCTCCGCGACTTCGGCATTGCCGGACCCGATCGGTCGATCCGCGTGGGGACCAACGCGAAGATGAACGAGGTTTCGGCCGCAATGGGGCTCGCGGCGCTCGAGCATCTGCCGGAGGTCATCGACGACAATCGAAAACGGCACGAGCTCTACGTCGCGCTGCTTTCGGGAATTCCCGGCGTAAAAGTGCTTTGCCCGAGCGACGAGAACACGTCGAACTACCAATACGTGGTGGTCGACGTCGACGAGCGACGGGCCGAGCTGGACCGCGACTCCCTCGGCAAGATCCTCCACGCCGAGGGTGTGCTCGCTCGGCGCTATTTCTCGCCGGGTTGCCATCGCGCCGAGCCGTATGCGGAGCGGCCCGGCGCGGGCGAACGGTCGCTCCCCGTGACCGACGCGCTCAGCGCTCGCGTGCTCGTTTTACCGACGGGGCCCGCGCTTTCCCTGAACGACGTGCGCGGCGTCGCGAGCATCGTGCGGCTCGCGGTCGAACACGCGCCGCGCGTCCGCGAAGCGGCGCAGCGTCTCGCGCCGGGCCCCTTCTGGTACGCGGCGGAACCGATGTAGCGCTTCGACCGCCGGTACGGCGACCGCCCGATCTAGAGCCGATCCCGATACGCGGGGAAGAACTGCGAAGGGCCCGCGCTTCGCGCACTCACGAGCGCGTCGTAGCCCGGCCTGTCGAAGACCCTGCCGCAGAGCCATGTCGTGCGCGTCTCGGGCGACCACCCTCGCTTGAAGGCTTGGAGCCCCGTGGCGCCTTCCGTCGAGCGATCCGGAACGCCGCCGATGTCGCAATAGCGCACGCGATCTCGAAAATGGTCGAACGCCGTCGAATAGAGTGCGTATCCGGCGCCACCGCGCGTGCCGTCCGGGTTCAACGCGAGCACGTGTCCGTACGCGACGCCCGCGTGAACGAGCCAGAGCTGAGCGCCGACGGTGACGTCGCTTTGCCGCGCGCGAATCACGACGAGCCCCGGAAGACGGAGCTGGCGTTCGAACGCCGTTCGCGAGAACGCAGATATTCCGATGATCGCGTGCCGAGCGACGAGGTGCTCGTGAAGCGCGATCCAATCGTCGAGAAACCCGTCGGGGAGACCGCCGTTTTCGTCTGGATGGAGGACGTCGACGTCGATGTGGCGCAATGCCTGCGCGGCGCACTTTCGGTGATGACGGCTGATCGCGAGCGGGCGCTCGAAATCGACGACCGCGTGCTCCTTGTAGGGTCGCGCGAGCTCGGGGAACAGGGGCGGGAGGTCTTCCACGGTGAACGCGCCGAAGGGATCGGGAACGACACACAACGAGACGAGTCGGCTTCCGAGCTCGTCGAGATCGGCGGCGAGGGCGCCCCAATCCGAGCACACGAAGAGCGGGTAGGCGCCGATCGCGTCCTTCAAATCCGAGCCAAAAATACCTCGTTCCAGGATCCATCCCCCCGAACGCGGGAGGCGACGCGGCACGCCGAACTCGGCGAGGGACGCGGCGTAATCGGGATGCGCGTAGCCGGTCGGAAACATCCGCGAATCGACCGTTCCCATCCTCCACGATTCCGTATGGAACGCTCTCGCGAGTGTCAAGGTGCGCACTGTTGACGATCCCTCCGGCGCGGCTCAGGATTGCCGCCACGCGATGCGCGTTCGGTTCGCACCCGCCCACGACCTCTTCGCCTTCTTGGCGCGGCAGGGCTACTCGGCGACGGCCCAAGCGCACGGTTGGGCCGCGGTCTGGGAATGGGTTCGCGAGCAGACGTTGCGGCTCCCCACGCGGCGCTTTTCTCTCCTCGATCTCGGGTGCGCCGACGGGGCGATCGGCGCCCTCCTCGTCGAGGACGGATTTTCCGGGACGTTCGTGGGCGTCGATTTCTCTTCGTCGATGCTCGAGCGGTGCCGGGCGAAAAACCTCTACGCGATGCTCATCGAGCAAGACCTGAACGACGGGCTCGGCGTCGATCGGTCGCTTCGATTCGACCTCGTGACCGCGATCGGCGTCCTCGAGTTCGTCGAGGATCCGGCTCCGCTGCTGGTCGAGACCCGCGAAGTGCTGAAGCCCGGCGGGCAGCTGTGGGTCACGTTCGAGCCTCCGGAAGCAACGATTTCGCCGTGGAAATTCGGGCGGACCGCCGACGAGGGAGTTCGCTTGCTCGAAGCAGCGGGCTATCGAGCGGTCGCCGTCGAGCGACGCGTCGGTTACCGAGCGGTCTCGTTGGACGTGGACAGCACGCTGCGGAGTCTCGGTCCCGAAGTCGAGCTCGCCTTCGTTCGAGCCGAACCGAAGTAATCCGGGAAATGGCTCCCGCGGGTCGACGACCGCGCCGCACGCTCGACCGTGACGTCAGAGCTTCTTCAAGAATTCGACGATCGCGGCGTTCACCGCTTCGGGGCGCTCTTGCTGGATCCAGTGTCCGGCGCCGTCGATGACGACCTTGCCGCGGAGGTCGTCGTAGTGGCCGTCCATCCTGTCCAGCATGCTGACGCCCGGAATGAAACGAAGCACCGGGTCGCGCGAGCCTGCGATGAAGAGCGCCGGCTGCGTGATTTTTTCCACGGCGAGCTGGGGGAGCGCTTCGAAGTCGATGCCTTGCGCTCGGTATCGATTGAGTGAACCGCGGAACCCGCTGCGCTCGAACTCGCCGGTGAAATAGTCGAGGTCGGCTTCGCTGAGCCACGCCGGAAACGGATTCGGATCGGTGAGCCCCTCGAGCATCGTCGAGGTCGGCGGTTTGGCGGCCGTCGCGCCCTGTTCCGCGCTCGACGCGTCGCCGGACGCAGCGAAATAGACCTTACGCAACGCGGTCCGCACGTCCGCCTCGAACTCGCGCTCTGCCACGCCAGGTTCCTGAAAATAAATCTGATAGAAAAATCGATCCTTGTAGACCTGTTTCCACAGTTCGATGGGCGGCATCGGAGGCCTCCCGAGAAACGGCACGCTGAGGCCGACGACGGCCTTCACTCGCGCGCGGTGCAGAATGGACGTCACCCAGACGATCGGCGCGCCCCAGTCATGCCCGATCAAGATCGCTTGATCGGCGCCGAGCGCGTCGATGACGCCTGCGACGTCGCTCGTCAGCTCCTTCATGGCGTACGCTTCGATGGCCGCCGGCTTGTCGCTACCGCCATAACCGCGCACGTCGATCGCGCAGACTCGGTAGCCCGCGTCGACGAGCGGGCCGATCTGATGGCGCCACGAATACCAGGACTCCGGCCACCCGTGGACCAGTACGCAGAGCGGACCCTTGCCCTCGACGACGGCTCGAATGCGAGTGCCGTTCGCCGTCAGCGTTTCGTACTTGTACTCCATGCCGGCAGCCTCGCCGGGAAGCGCGGACGGTGCAACGCTGCTGCCCGCGCGAGCCCATTTTCAGGCCGAAATGCGCGTCTCGACCGCATCGTTCGCGCGGCTTTTTTCCCTTCACTCGATGGCCCAAAAAACTGCAGGCGGTCAATGCAAGCGGGAGCCGCTGGAGGAGGGTACGATGATCGGATGGTCGTCGACAGGTTACGGAAAGCACTAGGCGACAAGGTCTCCACGGATGCCGCGCTCCTCATGGCGCGTCGTCACGATTCGTGGGTGCTGTCGCTCCTCGAAGACGTCGAGAAGCGCGCGTCGCCGCTCCCGCAATGCGTCGTTCGACCGGCGAGCGTCGACGACGTCGTGACCGTCGTGAACGCGTGCCGCGAAACGGCGACGCCGCTCGTGCCGTTCGGCCTCGGCAGCGGCGTGTGCGGTGGCGTGCGTTCGCCGGACGGCGCCGTGGTGCTCGACATGGGCGCGATGAATCGGATCCGTTCCATAGATGCCGACAATCTGCTCGCGAGCTTCGACGCGGGCGTTCGCGGAAGCGACGCCGAGGACGCACTCGCCGAACGGAAGCTGACGCTCGGGCACTATCCGCAATCAATCGGGATCAGTAGCGTCGGCGGCTGGGTCGCGACACGCGCAGCCGGTCAATTTTCGACCGCCTACGGTAACGTCGAAGACGTCATTTTTTCGCTCGAAGCCGTGCTCCCGAGCGGCGAGCGCGTCGAGACCCGCGGGACGCCGCGGGCGTCGGCCGGGCCCGATCTCCGGCATTTTTTTCTGGGCTCCGAGGGCACGCTCGGCGTCGTGACGGGCGTCACGTATTCGATCCGTCGCGCGCCGGAAGTGCGCACCCCGAGCGCTTATCACGTCGCCACGATGCACGACGGGTTCGAGCTGCAGCGCGAGCTCGTGCAGAGCGGGTTTCAGCCGGCCGTGCTCCGGTTGTACGACGCCGACGAATCGAGCCGCATGTTTTCCAAGTTCGCTCGCGACGGAAGTGCGCTCCTCCTCGTGATTTCGGAAGGGCCCGGTGCCCGCGTCGCCGCCGAGACCGCCGCGATCCAGGCGATCGCCCAGCGGCGCGGCGCTGCGACGGCGTCATCGGAGGCCGCCGAGCGCTGGCTTCGCGATCGCAACCACGTGCCGACGCTCACGTCGTTTCTCGAAGGCGGCATGGTCGTCGATACCATCGAGATGGCCGCGACGTGGAGTCGCATCGACGATATCTACCGGCGCGCCGTCGCGGCACTTCGTGACGTGCCGGGCATGATGGCCGCGTCCGCTCACAGCTCGCACGTGTATCGCTCGGGCATCAACCTGTACTTCACGTTCGCGGCGCGCCCCGAGCGACGCGAAGATCTCGCCGCGACGTACCTCGCGAGCTGGCGCGCAGTGATGGACGCGACGCTCGCGGGGGGCGGCGGCATCGCGCATCACCACGGCATCGGCCGCATGCGCAAGGCGCTCCTCGGCAAGGAGGTCGGCGAAGGCGGTCTCTCTGCGCTCCGCGCCTTGAAGCGCGCCCTCGATCCGGTCGGATTCATGAATCCCGGGGTGCTCTTCCCGGACGAGTGATCACGCGAGAGCGAGCGCGGAACTCGTTTCGCCGACGGCACCCGAAATTCAGCCAAGCGGTGCTACGCTCGGCGCCCCTTCCGGCCCTTCATCGGAGTTCAATCGGCATGAGCGATCGCCTGGTCACGCGTTCCCCCGTCGATGGTCGCGTCTATGTCGAGCGACCCCTTCCGACCGAGGCCGACGTCGCGCGCGCGCTCGAGCGTGCGGTCCGCGCCAAGGAACACTGGCGACGAACGCCGCTGTCGGAGCGGCTCACCCTTGTCGGCAAGGCCGTCGAGGCATTCGTCGCGCGGCGAGATGCACTCGCGGAAGAAATTTCGTGGCAGATGGGTCGTCCGGTGTCGCAGAGCCCCGGCGAAATCCGCGGCTTCGAAGAGCGGGCTCGGTACATGATGAGCATCGCCGAAGACGTGCTCGGCGAGGTGCGACCGACACCGAAACCCGGGTTCGATCGATTCATCCGCCGCGAACCCCTCGGCGTCGTGCTCGCCATCGCGCCGTGGAATTATCCGTACCTGACGGCGGTCAACTCGGTGGTCCCCGCGCTCATCGCCGGCAACGCGGTGATTCTCCGGCATTCGCCGCAAACGCCGCTCTGCGCCGAACGGCTCGGCGAAGCGTTCGCTGCGGCGGGGCTCCCGGACGGCGTTTTTCAGTTCTTGCACACGACCGACGACGACACCGATCGCCTCATTTCGACGCCGGGCATCGATTTCGTCGCGTTCACCGGATCGGTTCGCGTCGGGCACGTCGTCCAGCGGTTCGCGTCCGAGCGATTCATCGGCATCGGTCTCGAGCTCGGGGGCAAAGATCCGGCGTACGTCCGTGCCGACGCGCACTTCGACCAGGCCGTCGAGAATCTCGTCGACGGTGCGTTTTTCAATAGCGGCCAATCGTGCTGCGGCATCGAGCGCATCTACGTGCACGAGGCCGTCTACGATCGGTTCGTCGAGCAGTTCGTCGCCCTGACGAAACGGTACAAGCTGGGTAACCCGCTCGACGCCGGAACGAACCTCGGCCCGCTCGTTCGCGCCGGAGCCGCCGATTTCGTGCGGGGACAGATCGACGAGGCCGTGCGCGCGGGCGCAAGGGCGCTCGTCGACTCGAAGGAATTTTCCGCCGACGCGCCTGGAACGCCGTATCTGGCGCCTCAGGTTTTGGTCGGCGTCGACCATTCGATGCGGGTGATGCGCGAAGAGAGTTTCGGCCCGGTCGTCGGCATCATGAAGGTGTCGAGCGACGACCAAGCCGTCGCGCTCATGAACGACAGCCCGTTCGGGCTCACGGCGTCGGTGTGGACCGCGGACGAGGCGGCCGCCCTCGCGATCGGCGACCGGGTCGAGACCGGCACCGTGTTCATGAACCGCTGCGATTACCTCGATCCGGCGCTCGCCTGGACAGGCGTAAAAGACTCGGGACGCGGCGTGACGCTGTCGCGC
>DATBBD010000396.1:0-5282 GCA_036271175.1 Polyangiaceae bacterium
GCCGGCGAGCCTCGGCGACAATAGGAGCGGCATCGCCTTGCTCTGCGGAAACGACGCTTGCTCGGCGAGGCGGCGCAAAAACGACTCGACCACCGGCGTGTTGTGCTGGGGAAGGCGCACGCGTCCGAGCGCTTCGATGGCGCGTCCGATGCGGACGACGGCGTTGTCCGGACGCGGCATCGAGCCGTGGCCCGCGGTTCCCTGCGCGACGAGCTCGAACCAGCAGATCCCTTTTTCGGCGACCTGGATCGGATAAAACACCGCGTCGCCGAAGTAATACGAATAGCCGCCGATCTCGTTCAGCACGTATTCGGCCCGCACGAGCTCCGGATGCGCCTCGACGAGAAACCGCGAGCCGAGCCGCGAGCCGGCTTCTTCGTCGGCGACCGCCGCGAAGATCAGATCGCGATCCAACGGCACCCCCAGGCGACGGAGCACGACGAGGATCGTCAAGCTCATCGCCGCCATGTTCTTCATGTCGATCGCGCCGCGGCCCCAGACGCACCCTTCGTGTTCTTCGCCCGAGAACGGTTCGTGACGCCAGCGACTCTGCTCGACGGGCACGACGTCGGTGTGCGCATTCAAGAGAAACGGTGCTTTCTTGCCGTTGCCGCCGAGCCGCGCGACGAGGCTCGCTCGCGTCGGTGCGCTCTCGACGACGTCGTAACGAATGCCCTCACGGTCGAGCACGCCGGCGATGTAGTCGGTCGCGATCCGCTCGTTGCCCGGCGGATTCGTCGTATCGAGTCGAATCAGCGCCTTCAGATGCGCGACGGCTTCGCGACCCATCGCTTGCCAATCGATCGCCGAAACGGCGGCGCTCGTCGAAGGGCCGCCCGCGGGGTTCGCCATGCGGCGAGCCTATCGCGAGCCCCCGTCGAGGGTTACTGCGAACCGGCGGGACGCGCGTCGTAGGCCGCTTGCGACCCGGGAAGCCGCTCGTCCACTGCGTGGACCCAGTCGTCGATCGGCGCGCCGAGGCGCCAGCTCGCGAGCGCCGACGTGATGCGACGGATGCGCGCGACGTCGCCCGGCGGTAAGGTGCTCGGCGCCACTTGCGACAAGAAGTCGCGCAAGACTTCATGGATCGTGCGCCCCATCGACGGACGTTGCGGCTCGGCCGTGCAACTCTCGAGGAGGGTCTCGGCGAGCTCGAGCGAGCGCTCGAAGAACACCGTCGTCTCGCCTTCGATCTGGCCTTCGCGGTGCCCCGAATACGTCGGCACGCGAAGAGCGGAAGGATCCTGGATCGAGACGCGGACGATCTCGAGCACCTCGGTTCCGATTTTCACTTCGTCGCCGGCCTCGAGCCAGACCGAGCCATCGACGCGTTTGCCGTTGAGGAACGTGCCGTTCTTGCCACCGAGATCGACGAGCTGGAGCCGGCCGCCGACCGGGCGCACGAGGGCGTGCTCCCGCGACGCGAGCGGATTGTTGACGACGATGGAGGCGTAATTCGAGCGCCCCAAGGTGACGTCGCCGCTGCGGATCGGAAACAGCGTGCCTCGGTACTGGATTCTGAATTCGCTCACGATCGAATACTCAACTCTAGCGTCGCTGCCGTCGCCCGCCAGCCCCATCGCCGTCGAGCTCGCGTGGCCCGTCGGCCAACACCCCTGATAGCCCCTCCGTTCGGCGGGGTCACCCAACGTAATCCGACGCTGACCTTCGATGCCCTCGAGGCATTTTCGCCCTGCGTCCTCCTTCATGAGCGTGAGCGCAGGCGGCGGCCTTCGTGCGCGCGTGTAGGTGCATGACCGCAACGGGAGACGAGGATGTCGCGTCGTCGTCCGGGCGGCGTTCTGCTTCGTAGTATCATCCGACGGAACGGTGACCAAGGACCCGAAGAAGCCCCGCGATCCGTCGGATCGGGTCGCTCGCCGCATGCTCAGGGAGGGGCGCATCGGGCAGGAGCTGTTCGACGAAGCGATGCGCCAGCGCGAGCTCAGCGGCGCTCGTTTCGAGGACGCATTGATCGAGGTCGGCGTCGCGGAAGAGCAGGTTCTGAAGATGCTCGCCGACCTGTACCGCGTTCAGTACATCTCGACGCAAAAGCTGGCGACCGCGAGCATCGACAAGCGAACCCTCGCGCTCGTGCCGGTGCAGATCGCCGAACAATATGGCGCGATCCCGGTGCTCTTCGACCGGCAAAAATCGGCGCTCACCGTCGTGATGAGCGACCCCGACGACGTCGAGACGACGAAGGCGCTCGAGCTCGCGACGCAACTCCGGGGGCTCCGCGCGCTCGTCGCGCGACCCGCAGCCGTCCGCGCCGCGATCGAAAAGCACTATCGGGGCGACGATTTTCCATTTTCGATGCTCAAGAACGAGAGCCTCGCGCTCCATCGCACGCCTCCGCGAAACGACGAGCCGAAGAACGGCGCAGCGGCGCTCGCGCCCGGGCGGCCCGCGCCCCCACCGCGTGCGGCCCCGCCGGCCCCCGTGCCCATCCCTGAACCCGCGCCCCCACCGCCCGTCGAAGTGGCGCCGGAGCGAACACGACCACCCGCATTGCCGGAGCGCGCGGCGCGAAAAAAGGACGACATCATCGGCGACCCGCTGAAGCTCGCGATCGTCATGGTGTCGCTCCTCGAAGGGAACCGCAAAGATCTGCGCGGTCACTCGATCCAGACGTCGATCCTCATTCGAAAGGTCGCCGAAAAGCTCGATGTTGCGGCCAACGACGCGCGCGCCGCCGAGGTTTCCGGCCTGATTCACGACCTCGGCAAAGCGTCGAATTATCACCTCACCGCGTACAACGTCGCGCGCTTCGACGGCCACGAAACGGTCGCGAGAAAGCTCTACGCGACGCCGACGCGGGTCGTCGAGTCGGCGAAGTTCGCGAAGGCGACGACGCACGCCGTCCTTCATATGTACGAGCGCTACGACGGGAACGGCTTTCCCGACGGCCTCCGCGGGGCCGACATTCCGATCGAAAGCCGGATCCTCGCCCTCGCCGACAGCTACATGGATCTGACGAACAATCCGCGAAACTCGTTCCGGCGCGTGCTCACGCCGCAAGAGGCGTGCGAGGCGCTCCGCGAATCGCAAGGGACGGTGTTCGATCCGAAGGTCGTCGACTGTCTCTCGCGCGTGGTCCTCGGCGACGAGATCACGAACCGGCTGAGCAGCGACCGCGGGACGGTTCTTCTCGTCGACCCGGACGTCGAAGAAACGACCGTCATCGAGCTCGCGCTCCTCGAAAAGCGCTACAACGTGCACGTGGCCCGCGCGATCGACGAGGCGGAGCGATTCCTCGAGAGCGGCGAGGTCGACGTCATCGTAAGCGAAATGACGCTCGCCAACGGGACCGGCCTCGATTTACTCGCCCGCGTGAAGCGGTCGCGCAACGGAAGCAACATCGCGTTCGTGTTCCTCTCGGAAGAGGCGGACGCGGTCAAAGTCGCCGAGACGCTCGACGCCGGGGCGGCAGATTATCTCTTCAAACCGATCGCGAGCCAGGTCCTGGTAGCCAAGGTGCGACGCATCGTCGAGCGGAGCCCGGGCGCGAGCCGCTCGCGCGGCGTGAGCGGTTCGCTCGAGGAAATGGGCATCCCGGACATCGTGCAGATCCTTCATCAAGGGCGAAAGAGCGGGGCCGTCTCGCTCTTTGCCGACGGCGAAACCGGCGCGATTTATTTTAGGGAGGGCGCCATCGTCGACGTGGTGTGGCGCGGGCTACGCGGCGAAGCGGCGTTTTACGCGCTCGTCGGGATCTCGAAAGGGAACTTCGCGATTGACCCGACGGCAAAAGCCGCCGAAGAAACGGTCTCGGCGAGTCCGGAGATGCTCCTTCTCGAAGGGATGCGCCGTCTGGACGAGTCGAGTCGGTAATGTCGGATCCGTCGCGAGTGCCTGCTGGACCCCGAGAAATGCTGGTCGAACGGGTTCTCTCGTTCGTGAGCGGGCGACCGGCCGACGAAGTCCGACGCGTCGAACAGAGGTTAGGCGAAGTGCTGGACCGCGCCGGCAAAGACGCCGTCGACGGGCTCATGGTCCGGCTCGCGACGACCGGCGCGGATTGGAGCTTTTACCCCGCCGACGCGCTCGCGCAGCGGATCCAGGAAGCCGTCGCCGAGGTGTCGTTGCCGCCCGGCTCGACGATGTCGGGCATCGCCGAGCTCGCGGAGGTTCGCGATCGGCCCATCGTATTTTTGCCGAATCATCTGTCGTACTCGGACGCGAACGTGTTCGCGCTCTTACTCCGTCGTGCGGGGTTCGACGGCGTCGCCGATCGGCTGAGCGTCATCGTGGGACCCAAGGTGTACTCGGATCCGATCCGCCGATTTTTCAGCCTGTACTTCGGAACCGTGAAGACGCCGCAATCGAGCGCGCGATCGTCGGAAGACGCCGTGATGTCGGCGCGCGACGTCGCCAAGCTCGCGCGCGAAACCATCGCGACCGCGCAGGATCGCCAGACCAAGGGCGACGCGCTCGTCGTGTTCGTCGAAGGGACGCGGAGCCGGAGCGGCGCGATGCAGCGCGCGCTCCCCGCCGTCGCCCGCTACCTCGAGCACCCGGGCGCGGTGCTCGTTCCGGTCGGCATCTGCGGCTCCGAAGAGTTCGTCCCGGTCGATGATTTGCGCGCCCACGCGACGAGCGTGTCCATCGCTTTGGGTCGCCCCGCGGAAGCGGCGCGCCTCGAAACCGAAGCGCGCGGAAATCGGCGCCTCATGATGGACGCGGTCGGCATCGCGATTGCTCGGCTGCTTCCTTCGGAATATGGCGGCGTGTACGCGGACGGCGACACGACCCTCGACGACGCGCGCGCCGTTGCCAACGCCGTCTTTGGGAGCGCAACCGGGGCACAACGATGAGCCGAGGCGCGCCGTCCGGGCGCGGTTCGGTTCATCGCGGCGTCACGGTCGTACGTGCGCTCGTCGCGCTCGCCGTCGGCGTCGTGACGCTCGGCACCGCGACGAGCTGTCTCGTCTCGTTCCCCGACTACGGCGTGGGCGCCGCCCACGGCGCCGGCGGAACCGCGGGAACCGTCGGAGCCGGCACCGGCGGCCAGATCGGACTTTCTCGCGACGGTGGCAACGCCGCGAGCGGCAGCGCGAACGGCGACGCGTCCTCGGAAGGCGCGCCGCGCCCGAACGGCGGTGGTTCGAGCATCGATTCCGGCGGTCCCGACGTGAACGCCGCGTCGTGCACGGACGGCGTGGAGAACCAGGACGAGACCGACACCGATTGCGGCGGTTCGGTGTGCCCGGCCTGCGCCGTGGGCGCACATTGCAAAACGCCGACCGATTGTACCGTGGGGTTTTGCATCGGCGCCGTGT
>DATBBD010000397.1:0-1680 GCA_036271175.1 Polyangiaceae bacterium
GAGGAGGCGCGCGAACGATGGCGCGACCGATTCGGGACGCGTCCACACCACGGCGAAATCGACGCCCTCGGGCGGCGGCGTCATCAACGTCGGGATCACTTGTCCGAACGGCGCAACGTCGGCCGCGACGATCGGCTCGGACGGATCGTCGGTGAGACAACGCGCGAGCTCGTCGATCGTGAAATCCGAAATGAGGAGGCCGCGATGCGCCGGTGCTTTGACGGCCGCGGGGACGACCGGCGCTTCGGGTGCCGCCGCTTTCGCGACCGGAGCCGACTCGGCGGGCGCCGCGCCGTTCGCGTCCAGGCGTCGGAGGACGCGCGCCGGGGATCCGCCCGCGACCACGCCTTTCGGGATTTCGCCCTCCACGACGCTGCCGGCGGTGATCACGGAGCCTTCTCCGATGCGCGCGCCCGGCAGCACCGTGACTCGGCTGGCGAGCCACACGCCGTCACCGATTTCGATGGGCTTCGTCTCGGCGGACGTGCCTTCGGCGCCGGGGGTTTCGGTGTCCGAAACGATGCAGTACGGCCCGATGTCGACCTTCTTGCCGATCCGCACTTCGCGCGTCGCTTGGAGCGTCGTGCCGTAGTTGATGCTGCACTCGTCGCCGATGAGGAGCGCGCCGCCGGCCGTGGCGCGAAGCTCGACCGGCGCGAAGCTCGAGTAGAGCCGTGTTCGCGCCCCGACCTCGATGCGCCCTTCGTTTTCGACGTGCGGTTTGCCGTGCATCACGCGCACCCACGGCCCGACGACGTCACAATCTCGTAACCAGAACCGCGCGGCCGCGACCTCCGCGACGTACGAGGCGTTCTGGTAAACCCGAGTAGCGAGCGGCGTGCCGCGCTGCCCCTCGAGCCGTCGCCGTACCAGCGAGAGGATGTCGTTCACGACTCGATCACTAGATGACCGCCGTTAAACCGGCAACCTCTTGCGGCGGCGCAAGTGGAACCGCCGCGGTCCTGCCGAGCGCCGAAATCCGTGGGATAGTGCCGACAACCGGCTCGTCCTGGACCGGGAACAGCGAGCATGGACCTTCCCTCGACGACCCTCGCCCGAGCGCTTGCGCGGCGTCTCTGGCTTCGCGCCTGCGACAGCGTCGGAGTGCGCCCTTCCTTGGAAGGTCGTCCCCTGATCGTGAATCGCGGCGCGTTCTTCATCGGGTCCGACTTCGAGTTGCGTTCGGTGCCGGTGCGATCGCACCTCGTTTCCTCGTACGGCGGACGGCTCAGTATCGGCGATCGGGTCCGCATCGCGCACGGCGTGGGGATCTCGTGCAGCGGGCGCATCGACATCGACGACGACGTGTCCATCGGCGCGTTCTGCATGCTGCTCGACTCCGACTTTCACGTCGCCGGCGCGTCGGAAATCGCGCCGGAGCCGAAACCGATTCAGATTGGCCAGGGGGCGAAGCTCGGTCATCGGGTGATCGTGCTTCCGGGGAGTAAGGTCGGCGCGGGCGCCGTGGTTCTCGCCGGAAGCGTCGTGTCCGGCGAGGTCGCCGCGCACACGGTCGTCAGCGGAAACCCGGCGAGGCCGCCCCTGGCGTCGAGCGACACCGGCGTCGACGATCCGGACGACGTCGTGCCGCGTCTAGTTCGCGACGTACTCGGGCTCGAGCGATTGCCGTCCCCCGACGAAGGTCCGGATCAGATTTCGGCGTGGGATTCGCTCGGCGCG
>DATBBD010000398.1:0-10109 GCA_036271175.1 Polyangiaceae bacterium
GGCTTCGAGCGCGGGGAGATCGTCGTCGGGGACGATGCCGCCGCCGAACACGACGACGTCGTCGGCGCCGCGAGCGCGGAGGGCGGCGATGACGGCGGGGAACAGCGTGTTGTGGGCGCCGCTCATGATCGATAGTCCGACGGCGTCGACGTCTTCCTGGACGGCCGAGGCGGCGATCATTTCCGGGGTCTGATGGAGCCCGGTGTAGACGACTTCGAAGCCACCGTCGCGGAGCGCGCGGGCGACGATTTTGGCGCCGCGGTCGTGTCCGTCGAGACCTGGTTTCGCGACGAGGACGCGGATCCGACCGCTCATCGCGCTCCCTTGGCGGGCTTTACCTTGAAGTCGCGGACCTCGAGGTGACCCTCGGCGAGCGCGAAGAGCCCGGCGCGCCCCTCCCCGACGTTTTGCTCCAAGGTTCCGGTGAGCGTCCGGTTTCCCACCTTGCCCGTCACCTTGTCGCCCGAGACGCGAAGGGCAACCAAATAACCCTTGGGCGGCATTGGCTTCGGAAGGTCCACCGACGGTCCGAGCTCGCGGGCTTCCCCTCGACTGTCGACGAAGAGGAGCTCGGCTTTGCCCGACTCCGGTAGGAGCCGGAGCGTGACCGCGGTGTAGCTCACCTTCGCGGCGCTGCCGCGAACCAGGAGCCCGCCCCCGGCGCCGGACGGCGCGATCGTCGCGGTGACTTCGCCGTCGGCCAGGGACGGACCGGCGGCGATCGCGTCGAGGCCGGCGTGGCTTCCTTCGACCAAGAAGCGGCCGTCGTCGAGCCCGACGGCGCGCGGCTCGCCGAAGAGCTTTTGATACGTCGTGAGCCCGACCGCCCACGACTCGCTCGCTTCGACGTGGGGGTGATAGTTCGCGAGCGACGTGAGGCGCGGCGCGGCGCCGTCGATCTGCGCGATGAACCCGCCGTCCTTGCCGGCGCCGATCGCGTAGCGTTTGCCGGCGAAAGAAAACCCGCTCACGACGTCGCCTTCGAACGTGACGTCGGTGGCGTCGACCGCTTCCACGCTTCCGTCGGCGCGCGTCTTACCGAGCGGCGCGTGCTTGCCGTCGGCGGCGAGAATCGAGAGCGCGATAGCAAGCTGTTCGAGCCGGCCCGGAAACCCTTCGGCGGCGCCGATGACGGCGAGGTCGATCGCGCGCGGCGCGTCGATGAGCAAGAGCTGCGCGGCCCCGGCCAGCACGAGCTCCGGCGAGGGCGCACCGAGCGCACCGCCGCCCTCCGCGGGGAGCACGAACTTCAACGGCGCGATCGCCAGAAAGCCGTGGATGCCGGCCGCGACGGCGCGCGCGGTCGCTGCCGCGGCGCGCTCGCGGAGTGCCGGCTTTTGAGCGAACGCGTGCTCGGTCGCGAGCGTCGCGACGCTTCCCGCTGCTTCGGCGAACGCGACGTCGGGAGAGACGGACGTGACGTCGTCGGAAAAAAGTCGGGTCGCGGGCGTCGGACGAAGCGCGTCGGTGAGCGGGACGCCCACGCGCACGACGTTACCGCGCCCCAAGAGGCCGGTCGGGTTCGTCTTGTCGAGGAGCCACAGGCTGAGGCCGGTGGCGGCGCCGGGCACGGTTTCGAGCAGACGCACGTCGTCGGCGATGCGCGCCTCGGGGGCCGCGCCGCCGGTTTGAACGAGCACGCCGTCGCGCTCGAACGCCGCGCGCCGCGCGCCCTTCAGCTCGATCCATTCACCCACTTCGTTGCGGCTCGGTCCGCCGCGCGCCAGGTCGATGAGCGTCAGCGCGATCTGAGAACGAAGCCGGACCATGCCTTCGTTCGTGGGACCGCTCGGGCCGAGCCACCGTTCGAACGAGGCCCAGTGATTCTTGTAGAGGAGCGCGCACGCTTGATACGCGTCCTCGCGGATGCCGCTTTGCGGGTCGTGCCCGTCGGGCGGACCGTGGCCGGCGTTGGCGATCTTTCGATCGACGAAGGCGTGGATCGCGAGCAGCTCGTCGACGGCGCCGCGCTCCGGATCCGTCGCGGGGTGGCCCGCGTCGAACGCGACGTCGCCCATGCGGGCGTTCGCGCGAGCGAGCAGCGCTTCGACGACCGCGGGCACGAGCACGTCGCGCGCCGCATCCGAACCGGGGCCGAACAAGAGCGCATCGGTGAACTTCGCGTGCACATCGTCGAAGGGCACGGTCACGAAACCTTTTTTCAGCGGCTCGGCGATCTCCGCGGGCCCGAGATCCGGGCGAGCGACGAGCGCACGCACGCGCGGCGCGGCGTCGACCGCGCCTTTTTCGACGAACGTCCGCACCACGGCTTTCTCCGAGCTCGTCAGCGCAGCGAGCGCAACTCGGGGAACGAGAGCGAGCGACAACACGACGAACGACGACGCTTTCATGGCCCTAGGCCACGAGCCTATCATCGGACGCGGGCGAACGAACGAGCCACGATGGCGCCCAGCGCCGCGACGGCCGCCGTTTCCGTCCGGAGCACGAGCTCGCCGAAGCTCGCGGGAGTAAACCCCGCCGCTTTTGCGGCCGAAACCTCGTCCGTTGTGAAGCCGCCCTCGGGACCTACCAACAGCGCCACGTGCGCGTCCGGCGGCGACCCATCGAGCACTTCTTGGAACGTCGAGGTCGCTTCGGGCGACAGGCAAATGCGACCAGAGGCCCCCTCGGCGACGGCGAGCGCTTCGGGAAGTGACAACGGCCCGGTCACTTCCGGAACGTCGCCCCGGCCCGATTGGCGCGCCGCATCGACGGCGATCGCTCGCCAGCGCCGCCGGCGCCCCTCGGCGCGATCGGCGAGATGCACGACGCTGCGCGCGGTTTCGACGAACACGACGGCCTCGACGCCGAGCGCGGTCGCGTCGCGCAGCACGCGCTCGGGTTTGTCCGACTTGCCGAGCGCTTGCAGCAGCGTCACCGGCGTCCGTGCCGTCCGGCGTGCGGCGCGCGGCTCACCGAGACGACCGACGACGTCGCGACCGACGTGGACGAGCTCGACGTCGGCTTCGAGCCGCTCTTCGGGGTCGAACGCGACGAAGACGTCGCCCACGCCGAGGCGATGGACGCGCGTGACGTAGCGCGCCTCGGCTTCGGGAAGCACGCGCTCACCCGCCCGGAGAGCGGCGAGCGGGACGCGAAGAGTGCGCGCCATTTCGGGTTCTCGTTCCTCTCATTTTCCGGGCCAGTCGATCCTCGGCGACGAGCGCCGTATGCTCCGGCGCGTTCTCATGACCGACAACCAAAAAACGATGGTCGCAGCCGCCGCGCTCGCCGCGGCCGTCGGCGTTTACCTCGAAGTCTCGTATCACCGAGAGCTCGCGGAGCGGACGCGACTTCCGACCGCGGCGCCCACGTCGTCGGCTGGCGTGGGCCCGAGCGCAGCGCCGCCCGCGGAGTGACGGCGTTTCAAGCGACCGAGCGCACTTCGTAATACGCCTCGTGCGCGCGGACCGAGACGAGCCAGTCGCGGCGCTCGTGAGGCGGCGGCAACGTCTGGCCTTCGGGCACGACGAGCGCCGTCAGCGCGCCGCCATAGACGCATCCGGTGTCGAGACCGGTCGCACACGGATGAAGCTGCAAGCGGCGTCGCGCGTCGTGCCCGAACACGACGTGGGGGCGGTCGCTGTAGCTCGTCGCCCAGCTTTCGGTGCCGTTGCGCTCGCTCGCGAGGCCGTCTTCGCCGACCGAGCGAATGTTCGTCAATGTTCGTGCGTCCTGCTGCGCGAGGGGAATGCCCGGCAAGAGCCCGGCGTGCACGACGAGCGCGTCGTGCGGGGCGAGCTCGAGATACACCGGCAACGCGTCGAGGAGTGCCCAGTCGTCGTCGTCGAAGCTGCGCAGCAACGATTCATGGCTCTTGCCGAGTGGCGGTCCGGGCTGCCCGCTCTGTCGCGCGCGCCGCGCTTTGAGAAGCCCCACCTCGTGATTGCCGACGACGCCCCGCGCGCCGATCTCGCGAAAGCGCTGAAGCACGCCCCGGCTGTCGGGGCCGCGCGCGACGAGATCGCCGACGAAGTAAACCTGATCGCCACTGACGGGACCGACGAGAGCGAGGAGGTCGCCCAGTTCGCGCGAACAGCCGTGCACGTCGCCGACGATGATGCTTCGGCCCATTTCTCCTCGGATCGTAGGCCCGCGAAACCCTCCGTCAATTCAATTATTTGCGGACACTGAAACCCGGATGTGTCGTCCGAACGAAAGCGCTCGGAGGATCCGTCTGTACTGTAAACGACGCTTGCCCCGTCGGGTACCCACGTGATACCCGTGCGGGTCCAATTAGGGAGGCAACGCATGCCCGCTGGCAGGTCCGCTACCGCTCTGACGCTCGCCGCCACCGTCCTCGTAGGATGTGGAGGCGAGAAGGTGAAATACGTTCCGCACCCTTCGCCCAGTGGGGTGACGGTGAGCCTACCGCCCGTACCAAACGTGCCTCAAAAGCCGATCAAGGCCGGCGACGCGTTCACGGTGTGGGGCGCGAGCTACTACCTTCGTAGCCGCGTCCATCACAAGGACGTGGCCGACAAGAACATCAAGATCACCGGCTACATCTCGAAGACGAATCTCGGCGACGCGCCGAAATGCGCCGTTCACAAGACCGGGAAGGAAGATCCGGAGGGTTGCCGGCCGCCGATTCCGACTTTCTGGCTCTGTGACTCGAAGGACGCACCCGACCCCGAGTGCATCCGAGTCATGGGCTGGGCGTCGAACTTCGCGCAGCTCTTCGACGCGATTCAGTCGTACGAGAAGGATAAGAAGAAAGATCCGAAAGATCGCGAAGCGGTCACGGACAACTTCTGGGGCGTGAAGATCCCCGACCCACTTCCCGTCAAGGGCGCGAAGGTGACCGTCAAGGGCGACTACGCCACGACGTTCACCAAAGCGACGTCCGGCACCGTGGCCGATCCGATCATGGGCGTCATGACCTATGAAGAGATCGAGACCGTGGAGCAAGGCACCGAGATCGCCACGCTCCCGGGCATGAAGTAAGCAACGGCGCCCGCGCATCGTCGCGGGCGTCATTCGAGCCGAAACGAGGGCTCTCGCCGGCGAAGCTGATAGGCTCCGCCGGCGGTCGTGACGAAGCGCCTCCGAGTCGTCTGGCGGCTTCTCCTCGTTGCCGTGACGTTGCTGCTCGCGACGTCCGGTTGCGTGAAGAAGGACTACCCCGCCGAGGGTCCGGTGATCTCCGACGTGGAGCTCGAAGGCGTGCGCGCCGTCGATCCGAGCTCGGTGCTCGACGGGCTCGCGACGGCGAGGTCGCCCCGATTTCTGGGGATCTGGGACGGCGTGGTGTTCGACTACGAGGTGTTCGACGAGACCCTGCTCGAACGCGACCTCGAACGCATCGAGCGGTACTACCGCGCGCGCGGCTTTTACGAAGCCCAGGTGACCGCAGCGCGAGTCATCGCCGTCGACGACCATCACGTGCGCGTCCAGATCCGCGTTCACGAGGGACCCGAGGTGATCACGACGGCGTGGAGCGCCGCGGGGCTCGAGCAAGCCGACGTCGAAGCGGCGGCGAGAGCCATCCAGGCCGTGACGCTCGAAGGCGGCAAGCGGTTCGACGAAGCCGACTACGACGACTCGAAAAAGGCGCTCGCGACCGAGCTCGCGAATCACGGCTACGCGTTCGTGAAGGTCACCGGACACGTGAAGGTCGACATCGCGCTGCACCAAGCGACCGTCGAGTTCCAGGTGACGCCGGGACCCAAATCGGTGTTCGGCCCCGTGCGCATCGTCGGGTTGAAGAAGATCCCCGAAGGGCCGGTCCGCGACAACCTCGAACTCGGCCAGGGCAAATCGTATTCCGCGAGCGAGCTCGAGGACGCACGCACCGCGCTCGTGAACCTCGGCGTTTTTTCGACGGTCGACGTGCGTCAGGATCTGACGCACCCCGAGACGGCCACGGTGCCGGTCACCGTCGTCGTCGAGGAAGCCGAGCTTCGCACGTTGCGCATGGGAGGCGGCCTGCGCTTCGACGTGATCGAGCTCTCGAGCAACCTCGTCGTCGGGTGGGAGCACAGAAATTTCCTGGGCGGCATGCGGAAACTCACGCTCGAGACGAAGCCCGGGCTCGTCCTTTTTCCGACCCGCGCGGACAACCTTCAAGCCCCGACGAATTTCCTTCCGCAAAATCGCGTGCGCGTCGAGCTACGCCAGCCGTCGTTTCTCGAAGGGCGCACGACCGGCTTCCTCGCGGCCGAATTCAACGTCTACCCCCTCCTTTATCCAGACTTCGAACGCGGCGATCCAGTCCTCGGCTACGAGGAGGTGAAGACCCACGTCGGCGCAGAGCGCGCGTTCTTCGGGCATCACCTCTACGTGACGCCCTCGTACAACTGGCAGACGAACCTGCCCTTCGCGTACATCGGTCAGAATCGTCTGCACACCGCGTTCGTGTCGTACCCCGAGCTCGAAACGGTGCTCGATTTTCGAGACGATCCGCTCGAGCCGCATCGCGGCCTCTTTCTCTCGAACACGCTGCAGATCGCGGGCTACCTGTTCGGCGGAGACGCGTCCGACGTCCGAGAGCAACCCGAGATCCGCGCTTACGTACCGATCGCGAAGCACGTGACCCTGGCGGCGCGAGCGACCATCGGGTTTCTGTTCCCACACGACTACGGCCACACGCTGATTCCGAACAAGGACAGAACCACGACGCCGCTCGTGACTTGCAAGACCACGATGAGCCCGTGTCCGACCGATGACCTGGTGTTCAACGACGCGGCGCTGCGCGATCAACAGCTCCTTCTTTTCCGCGCGTTCTACTCGGGCGGACCGGACTCGAACCGCGGCTACCCATTCCGCGGGGTGGGCCCCCAAGGCGTCCTCGGTTTCTTGATTCCCAGCACCGCCGTGTGCAAGTTGGGCGCGAGCAGTAGCTCCGGGTCGGCAAACGCGGCGACATCGACGGATCCCGAATGCTACCGGCCCACCGGCGGCTTCACGCTCTGGGAAGCGTCGCTCGAGCTCCGTTTTCCGATCGTCGGGCCGCTCCGCGCGGCGCTGTTCGTCGATACCAGCGACGTGTCGCGGAACATCGCGAGCATTCGCCTCAGCTACCCCCACCTGTCGCCGGGATTCGGGTTGCGCTACGCGACACCGGTGGGACCCGTTCGTTTCGACATCGGCTATCGCGTCCCCTATCTGCAACACATCGGCAGTAAGAACATCCCACCCTCGGAAGGAAACACCAGCGAGATCCTCGGGCTCCCCATCGCGATCCAGTTCGGGCTCGGAGAAGCCTATTGAGCGAATCGCCGCCTCGTCGCCTGCGATGGCACGGGCACTTGCTCGCCGTGCTCGGCCTCTCGGGTACGTTCGCGGGTGCGGCGGTGCTCGGCGTCGTGTTGCATGCGGATCTTCCGGTGTCGCGGCGCATCGCCGCCCAGGTGCTCTCGGCGTGGTTCTCGAGCCTCCTGAACGGCAAGGTCGAGATCGTCGCGTTCAATCGAGTCTCGACGTCGCAAGCACGGATGACTCGGATGCTTCTCCGCGACACCTACGGGAACGAAGTCGCATCGCTCGACAACGTGCGCGTGCGTCTCGACGTCCCCCAGATCGTTCGCGACGTCCTGTTCCCCAAGCAGTCGCTCACGGTTATTTTGGATCACGTTCGCGTCGAGCACGCGGACGTCGAATTCATTCCCGATCCGCACACCGGCGAGCCGACGATCGACCAGGCGATCTTGCCGCGCGCCGAGCCGGCGGGAACGCCGCCCCAACCACCCGGGCAGGCCGTACGCGTATTCCTTCCCGCGATCGAGCTCGGCAGAGTCACCGCCCATGCGCGACTTCACGATCGACCCGAGCTGACGGCAGAGCTGCGCACCGTGCACGGTCAATTCCTCGCGTCGCCGAAGGGGATCGCAGTCGACGTGACGCGGTTCGCCGCGGAGCTCGAGGGCTTCGGCGCCGACGCGCGCGGCACCGGCACTTTCAGTCTCCGTGCGCCCGGAGCGATGCAGGGCACGTTCGGCGGGTTCGTCGGCGACATCGAGGTCCAGCTCGGCGCGTATTTGAAGGCGAATCACATCGATCTCGAGCTCGACGTCCCGCGTGCCACGTCGCGAGGGCTCGCCGCGCTGGTACCGAGCTGGCCCGTTCAAGAGACGCTCTCGGGTCACGCCGCGCTGGCGGGGGATCTTCCGGATCTCCACGCCGTGGCCACCGTGGATGCCGGACCCGCGCACGTGGAGATCGAAGGCCCGGTTCATGCCGACGCTTCGCCGACCGCGACCTTGAGCATTTCCGGACAACACCTCGATCTGCAAGCGATTGTACCGAAGGCTCCCGCCACCGACGTGACGCTCACCGGCGTCATCGCGACCAAATTCGACGGGCCCGATCTCGTCGCGACGGTGCAGGCGCATTCCGAACAGACGTCGATGTCCGGCCAGCGCGTGCCGCCCATCGACGTCGACGTCCAACTCTCGAAGAGCGGCGCCACGGGCACGGGGAAAATTCGCGAACCCGGCATGCCCGTCGCGGTGTCGTTCAAAGTCTCGAACGGCGGGGCCGTCGACCTCGACGCAAAAACGACGAGCTTCGCCTTCGAGCGCCTTCCGCGGCTCGCCGGGCGCGACGTGCTCGGCACGGGACAAGGGACGGTGCACGCACACATCGAACACGACACGTTGCATGCGACCGGCACCGCCGACGTGGCCGACCTGCATACTGCGGGTGCGAGCCTCGGGAACGCCCGCGTGGCCGTCGAAGCGACGGGACCACTCGACGCGCCGGAGCGTTGGACCCTGGGGGTGAAGGCGACCGGCAACGACGCGCGCGTCGAGTCACTCGCCGTCGATCACGTCACGGTAAACGCCCACGGGACCCTCGCGCAAGTTGCGTTCGACACCAATTTGTCGAGCGACAACGGTCCGGCGGTGCACGCCGAAGGGCGCGCCCAGCTGCTCGGCGGCCCGAAGCTCATCGGTGCCAAAGTTTCGCTCCGACGCGACCCGGTCCTCGTCGAGGGAGAAATCGCCGAGCTCGATCCGGCGCAAAAACGCATCGTCGTCAAAGATCTTCACGTGACCGGCGCGGGCGGTTCGCTCACCGGTTCTGCCAGGTTCGAGCCCTCTCTCGTCGAAGTGGAGGCGGAAGGCGAAGGCGTCGATCTCGACGCGCTGGCCCGCGCGTTCGGTTTGCCGCGCGGCACGCTCGGTGGACACATGCGGGTGAGCGCGAACATCGCCGCCGGACGCGACGTCACGCGGGGCAGAGTGCGGCTCGGCATCGGCAACGCGACGTTCGGCGCCGTCGCCGGTCTCTCCGCGCAAGTCGACGCGGACCTCGACGGCAAGAAGATCTCCGGCGACACCTCGGGCCTCGTCACCGGGTTCGGGACCTTCGGCGCGTCGTGGCAAGGTGAGCTCGGAGGACCGGCGTTCGAGGCGACGTCGTGGCGCGACGTGATCGGCAAAGCCGAGGTGTCGTTCGGCGAGCTGCCGCTCCCGGCGATCCGCCTGCTCTTACCGAAAGAGGGTCCCGTCGAAAGCATCGACGGACAAGGCTCGGCTCGTTTTCTCCTCGAGCGAAAAACCGCGCACGCCCCGTTGCCGAACGTCTTCGCGACGCTCGCGACCCGGGGGCTCGCCGTCCGAGTGAAGACCAAGGACCCCCAAAAACCCCTGGAAATTCAGGGTCTCGACGTCGCGATGACCGGCGGGTTCAACGGCGTCACCGGTGACAGCACCGGGACCACCGTGCTCCTCGACCCCAAGGGCCAAGTGGCAGCGTTGACCGGCCAGCTTCGCGTCGACGTCGATCGATTGATTCACGCCCCCGCAAGCGCGCTCGCCGAGCTTCGAGATACGCCGCTCGACGTCGTCTTGACCGTGGGCGCGAGACCTTTCGAAGCTTTTCCCGAGTTCATTCGACCACCGGGGATGACGGGCGCCGTTCGCGGCGTGGTGAGCTTGAAGGGCTCCCTCACGCACCCGACCTTCTTCGCGAGCGTCGACGGCACGTCGCTCGCCGTAACCGGGGCGCGGCCCGTGCGCTTCGTCGACGCGCACGCCGACGCGCAATACGAGTGGCAGACCAGCGCGCTCTCTCTTCGCACGAGCGCGGTCCTCGAAGGACGCAACGTTTTCTCCGCCGCGTTCCAGGGTCAGGTTCCCGGCGGCGCGCCCTCGACGTGGTCC
>DATBBD010000399.1:0-4617 GCA_036271175.1 Polyangiaceae bacterium
CCCGGCGGCGACGAGAAAACGTGGGTCGACGGGGCGCGCGCGCGGCTCCTCGACCGAACCGACGCGGAGCGCGCGCTCACCGGTATTTCACAGGAAATCGTGTCGGCCATCGAGCACCGTCGCTTCGACAAACTGAGTCGACTCGTCGCGAGCGGCGGCCTCTGCCTCCGGACGGCGAAAGGCGCGCCCTGTAAGGAGCTCACCGTCGCCGCGCTGCGCGGCTGCGGCGCGGCTCGACTGAAAACGTCGTGGACCCCCGGCGATGACGCGCGTCCCGGCATGTGCGGGCACGAATTTCGTAAGACGTTCTACGCGCGCGATTTTCTCCGCGAAGGGACGGTTCGGTTCAACTGCTTCGCCGATGACGGAGGCCCGGGCGCGCCCGTCGTGCAAAACGGATCGCGGCTCGGTTACGTCGAGTTTCGCGCCGAGCCGTCCGCCGATGGGCGCGTCGAGAGCCTATGGATGGTCTTCGACGGCACTCCGCTGGCGCCCGAGTTGGTCGAATTGATCCGCGATTTTGCGCCGGCGAACGTTCCTGCTCCGCCCTGAGACCGGCGATCGCCGGTCGTCGCTGAGCCAAGGCTGGCCCTCCCCCGTCGACTTGCGAAGACAAGGTGTTGCGACGCGTCGATCCATGTCGTGGATTTTACGAAGCGTGGAGTGAAACGGCGATGAGTCTTGTGACAAAGCGCCACATCAAATGATCGGACGCTCCCTTTACCGAAACGGGTGTCTTGGAATTCTGGTGTAATGTGGGTGGGGTCTCTGCCTCGACCCATCGATCGCACTCGCGAGGTTCGTCTCGGTCATTCAATTCGAAGCGGCGGACCTTTCGGTTTCATCGCTTCTCGCATTCTTCCGCGTGACCTTCGGCTCGTCCGGGGTTGGACGCATCGCGATTTCTGGTTCCCGAAAGCGGACCGGAACACACCCAGCATGGCCATAGGTACAACGGAAGAGTCTTTGCGCGAAGTCGAAGCGGCCACCGCCGACATTCTGGTCGTCGACGACAACCCGGCGAACCTCGTCGCGATCCAGGCCGCGCTCGGCGATTTCGAGAGCGGCGTCGTGCGCGCGCAATCGGGCACCGAAGCACTCGGTCTCCTGCTCGAGCGCGACTTCGCGCTGATCCTCCTCGACGTGAAGATGCCGTCGATGGACGGCTTCGAGACCGCGCGGATGATCCGGAGCCGACGCCGCTCGCGGCACACACCGATCATCTTCATCACCGCGCACGGCCGCGACGATCACGACATTCTCGCGGCGTACCAGCTCGGGGCCGTCGATTTTCTCTTCAAGCCGTTGGTCGCCGAGGTGCTGCGCGCGAAGGTGGCCGTGTTCGTCGAGCTTCAACGCCGAACCGCCGAGGTCGCCCAGCAGGCGGAGCTGCTCCGCGACGCCGAGCGGCGCGAGCACGAACGCGCGCTCGAGGGCGAGCGTCGCCGTTGGGAAGCCGAATCGCTTCACCGTCAGATGGCCGAGCTCGAAGCCGCGGATCGCCGGAAGGACGAGTTCCTCGCACTCCTGAGCCACGAGCTCCGAAACCCGCTGGCCCCGATCGTCGCGGGGCTCGAGCTGGTGCGCCAGAAGGTCGACGGCGGGCTCCACCCCGACGAAGTCGTGACTCGCGTCTGCAAGACCATGCAACGCCAGGCGCGACACCTCACGCGCCTCGTCGACGATCTGCTCGACATTTCGAGGATCAACTCGGGAAAAATCGAGCTGCGAACGGCACTCGTGATGGTTCAAGACGTCGTCGAGCAAGCCATCGTCACGAGCCGCCCGCTCATCGACGAACGCCGGCACGAGCTCCTCGTCGAAACGCCCGACCACCCCATCGTGGTTCGTGGCGACACCGTTCGGCTGATCCAGGCGCTCGCCAACATTCTCAACAACGCGGCCCGCTATACGAACCCCGGCGGGATGATCCGCGTCGAGTGCCTCGAGCGCGACGGCCTTGCGGAAATCCACGTCGTCGACAACGGACAAGGCATCGCTTCCGAGTCGCTCCCGCGCATCTTCGAGATGTTCGTCCAGGAGCGCGATTCGACGGGCGGCGGGCTCGGGCTCGGGTTGTCTTTGGCGTCGCGGCTCATCGGCATGCACGGCGGCAGCATCAGCGCGCGGAGCGACGGCCCCGGCCAGGGCAGCGAGTTCGTCATGCGCCTTCCGCTCGAGGTCGAGGCCGCGCGCGACGCCGTAGCAGGGTCGACGAGGCCGCCGGCCCGGAACGAGAGCGCCTCGCTCGTGGTCGCGCTCGTGGACGACAACCCGGACATCCGCGAAATGATGCACGAGCTCCTGACCATGTGGGGACACCAAGTCGAAAGCGCCGACGACGGCGAGGCCGGCGTCGCGCTCATTTTGAGGCTGCGACCGAACGTCGCGTTCGTCGACATCGGCCTCCCGGATCTCGACGGGTACGGAGTCGCCGAACGGGTCAGAAAAGCGCTCGGAAGCGACGTATTGCGGATGGTGGCCATGACCGGGTTCGGCAGGGATTCGGATCGACGTCGCGCGCGCGAAGCTGGATTCGACGCGCATCTCGTCAAGCCCGCCGACATCGAATCTCTGAAAAAAGTTCTCTCGTTCGAGGAAGCGTGATGGCTCAAGTAGACGCGACCAAAAAAACCAACGGCAACAAGAACGCGCCGCCGCACATCGACTCGCTCGATCACCGCCAGCTCTTGGCGGCGCTGCGCGCGTTCCGTCGCGGAGAGTTCGCGGCGCGGTTGCCCGACGACCTCGCCGGCACCGACGGGCAGATCGCCGAGACGTTCAACGACCTCGCTCAGTTCGTGGAATCGTTGCGTACCGAGATCGTCGAGCTCCGGCAAACGGTCGGCCGCGAAGGACGCACGCATCGGCGGCTCGGTCGCACCACGGCGCGCGGCGGCTGGGGCGACTACGTCACCGGCGTGAACGAGGTGCTCGACGACGTCACGGCGCACACCGCCGACGTCGCGCGCGTCCTCACCGCGGTCGCCAAGGGCGACCTCGGGCAAACCATCGACCTCGACGGCAAGGACGTCTCGCTCCGCGGCGATTTCATGCGCCACGGCCGCCTCGTGAACGGGATGGTCGCGCAGCTCGCGGCGTTTTCGTCGGAAGTGACCCGCGTCGCGCAAGAAGTCGGCGTCGAGGGAAAGCTCGGGGCGCAAGCGCGCATCCGCGGCGTATCCGGGGTCTGGAAAGAGCTCACCGACAGCGTGAACTTGATGGCGTCGAACCTGACCGATCAGGTTCGCGAAATCGCGCGAGTGACCACGGCGGTGGCCGGAGGCGACCTCGGCAAGACCGTCAACATCGAGGCCAAGGGCGAAATCCTCGAACTGAAGCAGACCATCAACACGATGGTCGACCAACTGAGCTCGTTCGCGTCGGAAGTGACGCGCGTCGCGCGCGAAGTCGGCACCGAAGGCGTGCTCGGCGGACAAGCCCAGGTCCGTGGCGTATCGGGCGTGTGGCGCGAGCTGACGCAAAACGTGAACTCGATGGCGAACAACCTGACCACTCAGGTTCGAAATATCGCCGAGGTGTCGACGGCGATCGCCGCCGGCGATCTCTCGCGGAAAATCACCGTCGACGTCAAAGGCGAGCTCCTCGAGCTGAAGAACACCATCAACACGATGGTCGATCAGCTCGGCGCGTTCGCGTCGGAAGTGACGCGCGTCGCGCGCGAAGTGGGAACCGAAGGCGTCCTCGGCGGCCAGGCGCGCGTCACGTCCGGCACCGGCGTCTGGCGCGAGCTCACGGAGAACGTGAACTCGATGGCGTCGAACCTCACGAGCCAGGTCCGGAACATCGCGGAGGTGATCACTGCGATCGCCCAGGGCGATTTGCGGCACAAGATCACCGTCGACGCCCGCGGCGAAATTCTCACGTTGAAGAACACCATCAACGCCACGGTCGACAAGCTGAACCGCTTCTCGGCCGAAGTGAACCGGATGGCGCGCCTGGTGGGCACCGAAGGCACGCTCGGCGTTCAAGCCGACGTCAAAGACGTCTCCGGCGTGTGGAAGGAACTCACCGACAACGTGAACCTGATGGGGCGCAACCTCACCGATCAGGTGCGCGACATCGCGACGGTGACGACCTCGGTCGCCAACGGCGATCTGTCGAAGAAGATCACCGTCGAGGTGAAGGGCGAGCTGCTCGAGCTGAAGGAGACCATCAACGCGATGGTCGACTCGCTGGGGTCGTTCGCGTCGGAAGTGACGCGCATGGCGCGCGAGGTGGGAACCGAAGGCGTCCTCGGTGGTCAGGCCGTCGTGCGCGACGTGTCCGGCATCTGGCTCGAGCTGACGCAAAACGTGAACTCGATGGCGTCGAACCTCACGAACCAGGTCCGGAACATCGCCGAGGTCGCTCGCGCCGTCGCGGCCGGCGATCTATCGAAGAAAATCACCGTCGGTGCGCGCGGCGAGGTGCTCGAGCTGAAGACGATCTTGAATGCGATGGTCGATCAGCTGAACGCGTTTTCGGCGGAAGTGACGCGCGTCGCGCGCGAAGTGGGCGTCGAAGGGCGCCTCGGCGGCCAGGCCGACGTAGCCGGCGTCCGCGGCGTCTGGAAGGAGCTCACCGACAACGTCAACTTGATGGGCTCGAGCCTGA
>DATBBD010000400.1:0-4543 GCA_036271175.1 Polyangiaceae bacterium
GCGCTGATCGACGTTTCCTTCGACGCGTCCGGCGTGACGACGTTCAAGCTTTGAACCGGCGCGGGGAAATCGCCCACGCCGGCGGGCAACGTGACGCCCGGGCAGGCGCTGACGGGGTTCCCCATGTGAGCGAACGACAGCGTTTCCGTTCCGTCGCCCGTGCACGTGTGGATCTTGCCGTCCGCCGGGGTCCAGTAGTTGTAGACCGCCGTCTCGGTGCCGCTCAGAAAGCTCTGGAGCTGCGGGCACGCGCCGCCGGCGTCCGAAAAGAAAATCGTTTCAGGGTTCGATGCGAGCCCGCCGAGCGCGGTCGCGACGCCTCCGATGTCCGGTTCGATCGCGCTGCCGCCCGCGCCGTAGATCGGATTCGGCAGATTGAGTGATTTACAAGTCGGGACCGTCTGTGCCCGAGCGGGGTACGCGGTGAGCCCCGCGATCCCCGCGGCGAGCGCGGCTGGAACGACGAAGCGTGGCTTCTTCAGAATCATTTTGGAATCTCCGTTGCGTTGACGTGACCGGCGAACTGACGCGGCGCGGGACTTCTCGCGGGGGCCGAAGCCGGTGCGTTCGGCGGCTGGCGCCGTGCCATCCCGAATGCGAGGAGCCCCTAGGAACAGCGCCTTGCCGGGCTGCAATTCGGGGGTCGAAACCCGCCCCAACCGGCGGGTTCGACAATCAAAGTGGGCAACGTAAAATTACTATAACTCATTGAAATCCAGCGGTTACTAGCTAACTCGATAAACTCTATCGGATTACTAGAGTGATCGAGTCGCCGTGTCAAGCAGGTCGGTCCTTCGGTCGGCCGCGTCGAGCCGCGACTCGCGTTTCAGCGGTCCCGTCGAGCCTACGGCGAGACGACGACGTCGCTCGGTTCGCTGCGGCCCGTGTGCGCGTCGAAAGCGTCGACCACGCGTTGATCGAATAAAGTGGCCACTTGAGTGGTCGTATGAGCGGCGAGGTCTTTGCCGACGTCGATGGCCACGCCGGACGCGTCGAGCGGTTCGTCGAACGGCGTCTTCGAGACGATGACGTAACTCGCCACGCCGAGGGTCGGGAGCGCGGCGTGATAGGGGACCAAGGGGAGTCCGATGCTCGCCGCCGTCGCGAGCACGATGTCGAAGGTGTCCCGGGACGCGAAGGCGCTCGCGGCGGGCACGACGAACGACCCTCCTTCGGTGAGGTGCGCGGCGAGCGCCGAGAAGAAGTACCGCGTGTAGTATTTGCCTTCGCGATAGCCGAAGGGGGGGGCAAGGTTGGCGACGATGACGTCGTAGAGGGCGTCGCTCGCCGCGAGCCACACGATGGGCTCGGCGACGACGAAGCGGGCGCGCGGCGAGTCGAAGGCGCCGTTCGCGCGCCGGGCGAGCCACGGCATGCCGCGTGACAAAGGCACGAGCTCCGGATCTTCGACGACGACGGTGAGCGCTTCGACGCGAGGGTCGCGCAAGAGCTCGCGCTCGAGGACGCCTGTGCCGCCGTCGAGCAAGAGCACGCGCGCCGGCTTCTTCACGTGCGACAGGACCGGTCTCGCCAGCGCCGCCGCGGCGCGGTGTTCGTCGAGGGACGCGACGGCGAGCGAGCGGTCGCGAAATAGCTCGTATCCGCCGGGCGCGGCGATGACGACGTAGCGGTGCGAGGTTCCGTCCGTCGCCCCGCGCGCGTGCACGACATCGTCGGGGAACGCCGAAACCTCGTCGAACGGGACGAACCGCGACGCGCGCGCTGCGCAGGCAGCGATCCCGAGCGCGACGGCGACCGTAGCGGCGCGCTCGAGTGCTCTCGGAATCGGTGGCGCTCCCTCGAGGAACGCACGGATGGGGCCGAGCGCGAGGGCCGCCGCGAGGAGGAGCGCCGCGGCTCCGAGCTCCGCGCGCAGGAAGCCGGCGTGTGCCCCCACCACGCCGGCCGCGCCGAGCAGGGAAAACAACAAAACGATCCTGAGGGGACGAGTGACGTACGTGGTCAGCCCGAGCGCGGTCGACGCTCGGCCGACCGTGAGCCAGAGATCGTGCGCGGCGAGCGTGCCGGTCGCCGATGACACGGCGAGGCAACCGAGCGCCGTCCAGACGCCGCGGCTTCCCGAAGCAAACGTGAGAAACGGCAGAAATCCCGACGCGATCGCCGAGACGGACGCCGCGAGCAACGACGCGGCCAGGCGATTGTCCGCGGTGCGGCCCCGTCGCGTCGCCGTGCGCGCGCCGAGCGCCGCGATCGCGACGCCGGAAACCGACACTGCGACGCTCGCGCGGACGACGCCGTTCGGCGCGAGGTAGAGCGCGTGGAGAACGTACGCGCCGTGCAGTTCGGCGAGGATGGCCGCGGCGGCGAACGCGAAATAGGCGTGAACGGTCCCTTCGGTGGCGGCCCAGCGACGCGGTGGGGCGACGCCGCTCGAGGACGGCGCTTTCATCTGGCCACGACGGTGGTCACTTCCCGCCGTAGTAGGTCCCCGAGCCGCCATACACCGGACCGACGACGTAACCGCCGCCGATGCCCTGGCTGTTGTTCACGAACGCGCCGACGATGAGGAACAAGATGATCCCGATGACGATGAGCACGACCAGCCCCGCATTCGGCGTGTTCGAGCCGCCGCTCGACGCGAAGCGCGCGGCTTCGCCGCCGACGGGCGCGTTGAAGGCGCGCGCGACGACGGGCCACGGAATCGGCTCGGAGAGGCTCCATCGAACCTCGCCCGGCGATTCTTCGCGCGATAGGACCGTCTTGCCGAGCACGTAGTCGGCAGCGCGAGTCGTCTCGCCCACTTCGGCGCGCCAGTACACCTCGCCGAGGACGTAGTCGACGCGCGCGAGCCCGTCGTTGCGGAGGCCGAATCGTTGTCCGCGAAATCGCACTGCGCGCGGCATCCCGCTCAGATCGAGCTCCGCGAGGTCCACCGGTGTCACGAAGAGCCAGCTCGCTTCGTCCTTCACGAGCCAGCGGAACCCGACGCCCTCCGCGAAGAGGAGTAGCTCTTCCCACGCGAATCGCTCGCCGTCCGCGTCGGTGCTGCGCCGGACGTACGCGATGCAAATGTATTCCGTGCCCGCCAAGGTGCCGCGCGCGCCGATCGGGATCGGCGGGGTCGCCATGGCTCGGTCTTGTTGCGCGATGACGTTCTGCGCGGCGATGTCGCTGACCGCGCCGCAATACGGACAGCCGACGCGGAGCGCGCGTTCGCCGGAGAGCTTCGGAATGTCGCCGCCGCAGTTCGGGCACTTGATGAGGCTCGTCTTGATCTTGTCGGCGGTGCGCGGCGCGAGCGCTTGCACCTGCATGTCGCTTTCGGCGAACCGGCGTCCGACGAACACTTCGACGGGCGCGGTTTCGTCGCCGTAGTCGAGCGTCGCGAACGCGCCGTTTTCGCCGTGAAGGTCCGCGTAGCGCCGCGTCGCGCCGGGCAGCACTTTTCCCGACAGCTCGCCCTCGGCCGAAACGACGCTCCCCGTCTTCACCTCGGCGACGCGCAAGGTCCCGGCAGTGCCGAACGAGACGTCGTTCTCGATGCGGAGCTCGCCGAAGGCGGGCACCGCGGGAGCTTCGGGCCAGAGCGACGTCGCGTACCAGATGCCCTCCGCGTACGCGAGATAGCCCCACGACGAGCCGTCGTCGTAGGTGACGTAGTACTCGTCCCAGGGGCCCGCGCCGTGATCGAGCTGGGTGCGACCGAGGACGCGAAACGGACGCCCGCCGAGGGTTCCCTCGTCACCGACCGCGATGAGCGACGGAACGTTTGCAATCGCCGCGACCTTGCCGAGATCTTCGAGGCTGCGATCCGTGCGGAAGATCGTCGAATGGCAAAATTCGCAGACCTTGGCGACCGAAGACCCCGCGGCGAACTCGATGGGCGCTCCGCAGCTCGGGCAGTGTCCGCGGGCGATGGCCATTGGGGAGCGAATTCACCACGGCGCGGCGCCGGTGCAAAGCGGGGAAAGGCGTCACTCGGCGGATGCGTCGGCGCCGAGCTCGCTCAGCGTTTCTTCGACCAGGGCCCGGAGTTCGTCCGCTTTCGGATCGGGCGCGCGTGCCTTCATCGGGCGCGCGACGGCAGGCATTTCGAACGGCATTTCGTGCCGTTTCGATTTCTTGCCAAACACCCGGAGGAGCCACGGCTTCGCCTCTTCGAGCGAATAGTCGCCGGCCGCGACGCGCCCGGGATCGCGGCGCAGCCGCTCGACCAACGTCGGATTCGACTGGGCCCACTCGTGCGCTTCGCCGAGCGCGGCGCTCTGCGTCGTTCCGAGCTCGGCGAGGGCCCGCCGGAGCGGGTGATTGCCCATCGCGGCGAAGAGGGCGGTCAAGACGGCGAGCTCGGCGAGCGGGACTTGAGTGACGCTCGCGACGCTCGGGCCGCCGCAACTCTTCGAGTAGATGTAGGCGCCTTCGAGGAGGAGCGCGCCGAACCCGAGCGCGACGGACGCGACGTCGGCGGTGACGGCCGCGGGCGCTTCGATGCGCGCCCCGATCGGCAAGGTTTCGACGAGGAACACGTGCCCGAGCGCGCGGGCGGCGAGCGTCGTGAGCACGACGGGATGGGCGAGCTCGT
>DATBBD010000401.1:0-12378 GCA_036271175.1 Polyangiaceae bacterium
TGCCTTGGGCTTCACGGACCTGACCGGTCGTGAGGCCACCCTGAAAGAGCGGCCAAGACAGCACGAGGCCGACGTTCCAGTTGGTACCGAGCGCGTCGAGCTGGACGCCGGCTTCGGAGATCGCGCCGACGGCCGAGAGCGTCGGACCGTAGGCCCCCTTTACGGCGGTCAACGTGAGCTGCGCGGCGCGCTGTTGACGGCGGAGCGTGACGATCTCCGGGCGCGCGTCGAGCGCGGTCTTCACGAGATCCGTCGAAGGTCCGTCTTCGCCGGGCAAGGTTCCGATGTCCTCGTCCGCGACATCGTAATCCGTCGGACCCACGACGCCCATGGCTTGGTTCAATTGCGCCTTGGCGATCGAGTAGCCGTTCCGCGCGTTGATGAGCGTCACCTTCGAGTTCGCGAGATCGGTTCTCGCCTGAGCGAGGTCGATTTCCGGCCGGATGCCTTGCTCGACGAAGCCGGTGATCTGCCCGAGGTGCCGCTCGAAGTTCTGCACCGACTCCTCGCCCACTTTCACGAGCGCATGTTGCGCGTGCGCTTGAAAGAACGCGCGTCGCACCTGGAGCGCGATCTGCAGTTCCGTCGTGTGCTCCGCGGCCTCTTGCGCGTCGCGCCCAGCGCTCGCAGCTTTCGTCCGATTGATCGTCGTGCCGAAGTCCCAGATGAGCTGGCTCGCGTTGAGCCCCACCGAGAAGACGTCATACGTCGGAATGGTGCCGCTTCCACTTGCGACCGCGGTCCCCGGGGTTCCGACGCCCCCGGCTCCGGTCGTCGGGGTGGACGCCGTCGTTCCGCTGAGCGATCTACTGTGCACCCGTTCGGCGAGCGCCGTCCCCGTCACTTGCGGAAGATATGCCGCGCGCGCTTCGGTAATTCGGCCCGCTGCCGCGTTCGTCAGCGCACGCGCGTTGAGCACCGACGGTTGGTGGTCGTGGGCGATTCGAACGGCGTCGTCCAGGTGCAGCACGCGCGGCGCGGGTTCGTCCGCGGACGCGATCGACGGCGCTTCGACCATTCCCAAAAGGACGAGAATTTCGAGAGCAACGAGACGGTTCATGAGCTCCGTTTAGTCGAGCGACTCCGGTCCCCGTGAGCTATTTCCGTGCCACGTTTCACAGCCGCGACTCTTCGACGTTTCGGTGGTGGAGCCGCCAACGACCTGTCTTCGCCGACGACAGGTGTCGGAATTTCGAACGACATTCGACGGGAGCGACCGGACTCGACCTGCGGAATTGCTGCGTCGAACCACGACCGGCGGGGGTGTTTTGCCGCGGCACCTTCCTTGCTCGTCGACAAGCGAGTGGCTAAGACCAAGGGCATCCGCCACCGACTGCTCACCATTCTCGTTTTGGGGGTCCTCGTGTCGGGGCTCTCGTTGGCTGCCCTCGTACACCTCCTCTCGACGACGACGCGCAATCGCGCAGAGCGAGCGCGAGAAGCCGCCCTCGAAGAAGTGGCCGAGCTCGCGGTCGATCCGCACACCATCACCGAGCCACCGGTGTCGGCCATCATCGGGATGCGCGGCGGAACTTGGAACGAGGCGAGCGCGCCTCGCCGCATCCCGAGCGCTTGGGTGCCGGCGCTCCGTCGGGCGATCGGCGAGAGCCGCGAGACTGGACAGCCTGCCACGCTCGACGTGACGCTCGACGCGTCCACGCTGGTGGTCGCTTCACGGGCGCTCCCCGACGGGAATGCCGCGTGGGCGGGTTTTTTGGTGCGCCCTCTTCCGTCACTGCGCACGTGGCAATGGATCGTGATGCTCTTGGCGCTCGCGACGGCGGGGCTCGTCGCGACGACCGTCTACGCCATCGTCACCGTGCAGCGGAGTGCGGCGGCGCTCCGCACCGCGCTCGCGGCGCTCGCGACCGACCTGTCGGCCCCCATTCCTCGCCCGCAGATGCAAGAGCTGTCGTCGGTCGCGGAAGGGGTCGCGCGCCTCGCCGAGAGCCTCGCTCAATCGCGCAACGAAGAGGAGCGGCTCGAACGGGAGCTCGCGAAGCAGGAGCGACTCGTCGCGCTCGGACGCGTCGCGGCCGGCGTCGCACACGAGGTCAGAAATCCGCTCGCGTCCATCAAGCTGCGGCTCGATCTCGCCGCGGCCGAAGTGTCGCTCCCCGAGTCCGCACAAAAGGCGATCTCGCACGCCACGTCGGAAATTGGCCGGCTCGATCGGCTGGTCGCGGATCTGCTGCTCGTCGCCGGTCGCGCCTCCGGGCCGCGACGTTCGTTCGCCCTCGGCGCGCTCGTTCGCGACCGCGTGGAGAGCTTGACGCCGTGGGCCCGAGAACGCGGGGTGTCGTTCGACGTCGCCGGTGACGCCAACGTCGAGGCCAACGCGGATTCGGTGACTCGCGCGGTCGACAACCTGCTCCGCAACGCCGTCGAGGCCTCGCCGCGAGGAGAAGCGGTAGAAGTGCGGGTCGAAGCTGCGTCGGACTACGTGGTCGTCGCGATCGAGGACCGCGGGAGCGGTGTGCCGGCGGAGCATGCACTGTCGCTCTTCGAACCGTTCTTCACCACGAAGCCCGACGGAACCGGGCTCGGCCTCGCGCTGTCGCGCGCGATCGCGCGGGCGCACGGCGGCGACGCGTCGTATTCGCGACTCCCCTCCTCGACTCGCTTCGAGCTCACCTTTCGGCCCGCGGGCGCGGGCGACACGACGTTCGGCACCGGGACGAAGCCCGGGGAACGATCCGTTTCCGCGGGGCTCACGGCGTGACGAGCAACGTCGTCTTGATCGTGGAAGACGAACGCGGTCTCCGCGAAGGCCTCGTCGGCGCCGTGGAGCGCCTCGGGTGCCGCGCGGTTCCGAGCGCGAGCCTCGAAGAAGCGCGCGCTGCTCTGAAGGCCGAACCCGTCGATTGCATCTTGCTCGACATTCGTCTCAAGGACGGCGATGGGCTCGACTTCTTGAGCGAGCTGAAGCGGAACGACCGCTTCGACGTTCCGGTGATCATCGCGACGGCCTACGGCGACAGCGAGCGGACGATCCGCGCGATGCGCGACGGCGCGTTCGACTACGTCACGAAGCCGTTCGATTTGCCCACCTTGCTCTCCGCGGTCGAGCGGGCGCTGTCGCAACGCGACGTCGCGTCTCGACTCGCGCCGCTTCCGCCGAAGCCCGAGGGCGGCGGCGGCCTCATCGGTACCAGCGCCGCGATGCTCGCGACGTGGAAGCTCATCGGGAGGGCAGCCGCGTCGAACGCGCCGGTACTCATCACCGGTGAGACCGGCGTCGGCAAGGAGCTGGTGGCCCGCGCCGTCCACGAATACTCGCCGCGACGAGACCAGCCGTTCGTCGCGGTGAACCTCGCCGCGCTTCCGCCGACCTTGCTCGAAAGCGAGCTCTTCGGCCACGAAAAAGGCGCGTTCACGGGGGCGCAATCCCGACGGCTCGGTCGCATCGAGCTCGCTCGCGACGGGACGCTCTTCCTGGACGAAATAGGCGATCTGGACGCTGCGCTTCAAACGAAGCTACTGCGCGTTCTGCAAGACGGCACCTACGAACGCGTTGGCGGACAGGAGCCATTGAAGGCGGCCGCGCGCGTCGTCAGCGCGACGAGCAAGCCCGTTCGCCCGAACGAGTCGGGATGCGTCCTCCGCGAGGATCTGTACTATCGACTCGCCGTCGTCGAAATCGACGTGCCGCCGCTCCGCACGCGGCGGAGCGACATCCCGCTGCTCGTCGCCCACGCCATCCGGCGAACGACGGCGCGCGCCGTCTCGGAACGCGCCATGGAGTACCTGCTCGGGTACGATTTTCCGGGCAACGTGCGCGAGCTCATCCACGTCATCGAGCGGGCGAGCGTCTTGTCCGGCGGCGAGATCATCGACGTGGCGCATTTGCCGGACGCCTTGCGAACCAAGGAATCTCGGCCCGTCGAGGCCGCCTCCGGGAAGACGCTCCACGAGGCGGTCGCCGAGCTCGAGCGCACCATGATTCAGCGCGCCCTCGAGCGCGCGCGTGGCAATCGCTCCGAAGCGGCGCGCCAGCTCGGCATTGCTCGCGCGCAGCTCTACGCGAAGATGGAAGAGCACGGGCTCGGCGGTAAACCGGAGAGCGGCGGCTGAGCGTCCCGGTCCCCACGGCGACGGGAATCGCCGCGGCGCGTGCCCCCAACAAAGCGAATCACGACGCGCACGACGCGATGACGACGCGCTCGTTCTTCAGGGTTTCAGGGAGGCGGGGGGCCGTCCCCGGCGCGAAAGAATCGCTCGTCTTGTTTCGAAGAGAGCGCGTCGAACTTCTTCTGCTGATCGGGATTGAGCACCGCGCGAATCTCGCTGTCCTGCGCGGCCTTCTGCTTTCGGATCGGGTCCCCGCACTTCTCCATGACGTCGCCGAAGAGCGCGCGGCGATCGGCGCGGTGCCGATCGAAAATGGCCTTGATCTGATCTCGCTGCGCGTCGGTGAGATCCAACGCGCGCGCGAGGCCGCGAATGCGACCCTGCATGCGCGCGCCCGGCTGCGACGCGAACTCCTCTACTTCATGACGCGTGTAGGCGAACGCCCCGCCGGCGCCGGCTACCGCACCGAGGGCGAACACCCCGAGCAAGGTCGCGAGAGCTTTGACGCTCGCTCGTTTCACCAGTCGAAGTCCTCCATGCCGTACGTGCTCGCGAGCGTCTCCGTCTCCGCGCGCTGGCTTCGGATCCCCACCACCGTCGCGGCGACCGCCGACAGCGCTGCGACGACCAAAATGGCCTTGCCGAATTTCAAGATCCCGTCGCCCCACTCCGGGACGCGCAGCGCGTCGATGGCGGCGAGCACGCGGTCGGTGAACCCTCGCGTCGCGTGAAGCGCCTCCGTCGCGCCCTGGAGGCGAGACAACTCGAGATCAAGATCGTCCTTAGGCTCAATCATGGTTTCGGTTCCGTTGTTTGAGTGCAGTACGAGCACGGACGAGGCGCTGCTCGACGGCGCCTTCGCTCGTGTCCATGATCTCGGCGATCTCGGCAGCGCTCAGCCCCTCGACGCTCTTTAGCACGATGGCCGCTCGCTGATCGGGAGGGAGCTCGGTGAGGAGCGTTTCGAGCTCGCGCAACGCGACGCGCGCTTCGGCTGCCGCAGCGCCGTCCCAAGCAGGTTCGGGAAGCGTGTCGGTGCTCCGCGGGCGACGGGTGCCGCTCCGCAGCGCGTCGATCGCAGTATTGGTGACGATGCGGTAGAGCCACGTTTCGAGTCGGCTCCTTCCATCGAAACGGCCGTCGGCGATGGCGCGATAAGCTTTCACGTACGCCTCTTGCACGACATCTTCGCCGTCCTCGACGCTGCCCATGATCCTGGCCGCGAGTCGCACCAGGCGCGGGCTCGTCGCAACGACGATTTTCCGAAAGGCCTTGGCGTCGCCACTGACGATCTCCCTTACGGCCTCCGCGAGGTGTTCCAACGCGCGTTACTTTCTGCCAGGCGCATCATCTCGAAGGTTTTGACGACAATCGAAAAGCAATCCCTACGGCCCCGGGGCGGGGGCACCCCGGTCGGGGGGAAGGGATGTAATAACGCATGGAATTGCCGGGTTAGCAATCGAAGGAGAAGAGCGCGTCGCAGGCCGTGACGTCGCCGTAGGGAGCCGTTTCGACGTCGCGTCGAATCAGCGACTCTCACAAAGGAAACAAGTCATGAACTCCAAGATGGTCGGCCGAGCTCTCCTTCCCGTTCTGTTCGGAGCCGCAATTGCCGCAGCCGGGTGTAGTTCGGCGAGTGGAAGTGAGCCGGGCGCGCAGTCGCAGGCCACGGAGACCGCGGCGGCGCCGGAAGCAGTGACGCAGGCGACGGCCGCAGACGGCGGAGCGGCACGAGGCGATCACCACGGGTTCGGACACGGCCATCACCATCGCGACGTCGAAGGCTTCTTCAAGCGTTGGGACAAGGACGGTGACGGCAAGGTCGCTCTCGCGGATTTGCCGGAAAAGATGCGCGACCACTTGAAGAGCGCCGACACCAACGGCGATGGATATCTCACGCGCGACGAAATGAAAGCCGCGCACGAAGCCATGCGCGAAAAAATGAAGGCGATGATCGACACGAACGGTGACGGCACGGTGAGCCCCGACGAACGTGCTGCCGCGCGCGAGAAATTCCGCGGCATGTGGTTCAAGCACCTCGACGCGAACGGCGACGGCGTGCTCACCGAGAGCGAAATCGGAGCCAAGCGCTGGGAGCACCTGAAGGCCGCCGACACGAACGGTGACGGCAAGATCGACGCGACCGAAATGGAGGCGTTCACCCCGCACATGTGGAATCACGGCGCGCCGGACGAAGCGGCGCCTGCGCCGGACGACGCGAATCAATAAACGCGAACCCCCGAATATCTGCCGCGTGAACAGAGCCGGCATCCGCTCGCGAGATTGCGAGACGGGTGCCGGCTTTTGCCGTTCGAGGGGGCCGGAGCGCTTTGTGGTAATGCTCTCATGCCATGCCCGCGCCGGTCCGAGACGAGCCAAGCGTCGAACCGGCGCACCCGGCGACAGAGACGGTATCCACCGGCGGACAGCGCTGGTCAGAACCCCCGATGGCACCAGAACGGCTCGGAGCGGGCCCTCCTCAATGGAGTTTCACGCGCGGCGGCGAGAAACCGCGCGGCGTCGCCTGGTACGGCGTTCGCTCCTTCTGGGGACACTCCAGGCATCTCGCCGCGAGTGCGATCGCGACCGAGGACATCGATTCGCGCGATTGGATGACACCGGACGACCCTCGAGAGCTCGTGCCGCGCATCGCTGCAGCGCTGGGCGCGACGAAGTCGGCATTGACGCTCACCGAATGTCTCGGACGGGATCTGTGGATCGACTACGTCGCGGACACCGGCGACGACGTGTCCGTGAGCCGCGCCGTCGCGCGATTGATCTTCGCCGAGTACGTGCTTCCCGACCCGGCACGAGCCGATCAGCCGGTCGCAACGCCGCGCGGTGACATCTTGTTCTTCGGGGGCGACACGGCGTACCCGGTGGCGACGGCAGAAGAAATCAAGAGCCGGGTCGTGGTGCCGTTCAATCAAGTGCTCGTCGAGCGACCGCGCGATCGTCTTCGCGTGCTCCTCGGGATTCCGGGGAACCACGATTGGTACGACGGGCTCGACGGATTTGCGCGCATGTTCCGAAGGCCTGCCGCGCATCACGCTACTGGAACCACAGCTGCGGTTCACGACGCGAGAAAGACGCGATTCGGTCAATACGCGGACTTCGCCCGCCAGTTCGTGATCGGCGGTCACGTGTCGAAGCCGAGGTCACTCGAGCTCGAAGGGTACGTGCGCGTCCAGAACGCGAGCTACTTCGCGCTGCACGTCGCGCCGTCGATCGGGCTCATCGCCGCCGATCGACAGTTGAAGAAGATCGACTCGCGGCAGGCCCATTATTTTCAATCGTGGCTCAATAACCACCTCGGCATTTCCCCGTGGGTTTTTCTTCCCGATCCGGTCTACGCATTCGGCGAGCCGAGTCCTTCGGGAACGGGAATGCTCGAGTCGCTCGGGCTTCGCCTCGGTTCGCGCCCGCACTTCATTCTGTCCGGCGACATTCATCACTATCGCCGGGAGGAAGAAGGACCGACGTTGCACGTCACTGCGGGCGGCGGCGGCGCGTTTCTTCATCCCGCCGCGTTCCATCCGGGTCGCCCGGCGGAGGTGGAATGGCCCGACATCCGGCAGTCGCGCGCGCTCTTGCCGAGCGTCCCGATCCGCATCGCGCTCGGGCGTGCAGGATTTTTGCCGCACCTCTTGCTCGCCGTGGTGTTCGCGCCGTCGATCGCTCTTCTCGGCTCTCGCGGCGCACGCACGAGCGATCTCGCCGCGCTCGGCGCGACGGTGCTGCTGTTCGCCGTCAGCTACGGATTTTTGGGCGGCATGCGACAGAACCCGCGCGTGTTCCTGCTCTCGACGCTCGCGGGGCTCTTCACCGCACCGACGCCGTTCATCGTGTTTTTCGTCTCGCGCCCGGTGCTTCACGCCGTCGGTCTCGCCTCCGAACGCTGGCTCGTCGCGCTGGTCGCGCTCACCGTCGCGGCGTTCAGCGGCGCATTCGTGTTCGGCGTGTACATCGCGGCGCTCACGTTGTTCGGCCTGGAGCGCACCCAGGCATTCACGGCGCTCGATCACCCCGGGTTCAAGCACTTCGTCCGGTTACGCGTGCGCGCGGACGGCAGCGCGATCGACGGCTGGTGTCTCGGCTTGGTCGATCCGCTCGCGAACGACTCGAAACCGGTGCTCGTCGATCAATTCACGTGGCGGCCGCTGAAATGACCGCCACGTGGGCTCGAGCCGGCGACGCGCTCAGGAACGCGGCGTGTCGGTGGGCTGACCGGAGCGCTTCCAACCGGTGATGCCGTCGCGCAGAATGTTCACGTCGGTGTGTCCGGCGGAGCTCGCGCGGGCTGCCGCGGCGTCGGACGCCCGGCACGCGGTTCCCCCGCAATAGAAGACGAGCTTTTCCGACTTGTCCGCCGGCAGCTCGCTGAGCGGGTAGTCGTCGTGGCTCGTGAGGAGCACGGCGCCCGGAATGACGCCGTACTCGGCGCGCGTATCGCCGCCGTTCGCGTCGAAAATGAGTGCGTTCTTGTCCTTCACGAACCCTGCGACCTGCGCGATGGTCACTTGTTGAATGGCGGGCGCAGGAGCCGCTGCTGCGGCAGCCGGCGCGGCGTCGCTCGACCGCGACGACTGACACCCGAAGGCGGCACACGAGCTCAGGGCGATGACAGTGGCGAGTTTGACGATCATGACTACCTCCAGAAGAAACGAATCTTAACGCCTCGAAAGGCCCGCGCCAGCGCGCGATCTCGAGACATACCCTCGCGACTGCCCCGATTTGCCTCGACCGAGCGGCGTGCCCTTCGGGGCACGGGAAGGGGCGCCGAAAGCCGTCGTTTTTTGGTCGGAGTCGAACTTTCGGTGTTCGGATGTTTCTTGGCCTCCAAAAGGCTGAAAAAAGGCGCTTCGAGCAACGACGACGGCACGACTCGCCGAAACGAAGGAGCTAGGCTCCCGCGGTCATGAGCGTGCGCGTGCTCGTCGTAGTCGTCGCTTGCGGCGCGATCGTCGCTTCGTGCACGAACATTCTGGGCATCGACGGCAACTACGTCGCGGAGCCGATCAAGGCGGCAGCGGGCGGCAGAGCCGGCGGCGGGAGCGGCGGACTCGGGTCCACCCCCGACGCCATGGCGAGCACCGGCGGGACCACTCGAAATGACGCCGGCCCCGTCGCGATCGACGCGGCGAGCGGCGGTGGAACGACGGTGACGGACAGTGGTCCGCCGAACGACGCCGACGCGTCGCCGACCTGCGCTTCTGGATACAAACTCTGCGCGGTGCCCGGAGTCGTCGGAAAGAAATGCGTGACGCCGGATCCGAGCGTCGGGTGCGGTCCAACCGATTGCGCTCGCTGCGCGCTCGCCATTCCGGCGAACGCTTTCTCCGTCTGCGCAAAAGACGAATGTGCGTTCGCCTGTTCGCCCGGCTATGAAATGAACGCCGCAGGAACGGCGTGCGACGCAATGCCCACGGGCAGCGGCGGAAGCACCAGCACCTCGTCGGGAGGTAGCGGCGGCCAGCTGAGCCCCGGAGACCCCTGTCAAAAGGGCGACTCGTGCGGACGCTGCATCACGCCATTCTCCGACTTTCCGGGCTGCTGCGACGACGTGTTCGTGCTGCCGGCGGGCACCGGCTCGAGCGTGTTCACGGGCCCTCATTGCGGCTGCAACTACGTCGCTGCTTGCATTTGAAACCGACGGGCGCGTTCGGGCGTTTCTCACGGCGCTCGTGAACGGCATGATCCATCGGTGCGTGGTACTCTTGAAACGAGGGACGATCGCGTGACCGACGAGGATCTCGGCAACGTCAAAGGCAGGGCGATTCGCGATTTCTTGGGTTGGTACCTGAAGGAACACGGGATGACGCGGATCGAGTCCGCGTTCGATAGGCTCGACCCCGCGGACCGAGCATTTTTTCGCATCGATCAGCCGGCCCTCGGGATCGCGGCGGCGACCTGGTACCCGGCGCGCACCATTCACCGAGCCCTCGACGGGCTCACCCACGGCCTCGGCCCCGACGACATCGACCGGCTCGCTGATCGCGGCGGCCAGGCCACGGTGCGCGCCATGATGCGCGGCGCACAAGGGATCGTGTTCGCGCTGCTCGCGTCACCGAAGCGGTGGGGCTTCTTCGTCGGGAAATTTTGGCCCCTGAGCTACGACAACGGCAGAGCCAACTACGAGACGCTCGGCCCCAACGCGGACGTGACGCTCATCACGGAGTGGCGCTCGCACCATCCGCTCCTCTGCCGTCTCAACACCGCCGTGAAAGTCACGATCTACGAATCGATCGGGTGCCGCAACACGACGATCGACCGGCGATTTTGCGTGGACCACGGCGACGCGGGCTGCGGTTCACGCCTTCACTGGGAAGACGGATAGCGCCGCGCCGATCATCGTGAGCCGCGGCTAGGTCTACGGCGGCTCGGAGGGGCGGAGCGGCAACGCGTCCACGACGGTTTGCTCTTCTCCGTCTTCGAAGGAGCGAAGCCCGCGTCGACGAACCGAGCGCGGCTCTTCCGACTCCATCGGCGACGACTCGACGATGGTCTGTTCGCCGGTGTCGTCGAACGGACGGAGCGCGCGCGTCGCGTCGATCGCGCTATCGACATCGGCCGACGACATCGGCGAGTCGTCGACGAGCGTCGTCTCCGCCGTATGATCGAACCGCCGAGACGCTCCGCGACGCGCCGATTTCGCACGCGGATCGCGGAGATCGAGCGACTCGGTCACCGATTCTTCCTGCGCGGCGGCGAGATTGTCGAGCTCGCGGGCGAAGCTCTGAATTTCGGTGATTGGGCGCCATTTGGCGCCACCGAGCTCGCACACCAGGGCGTCCGACGGAAGCCGTCCGGCGCGAATACCCTGAAGCACGAGGTCCGTGCTCACGGGACCTACGGGGTCCCTGTTCCTTCTGATTACCCACCATTGATCCATGATGACTCGACGAGTCTCAATCGTAACACGCACGTCGCGCTTTGCCCCGTGAGAAACCAACCCGCGAACGACGAGAGGTGTCGCTCGCGTTACTGCCGGCGTTTTCCGACGGATCGGCGCGCGCGCGTCGCTACGAAGTGCGACGTCAGACGACTCGCGCCGTCGTCGTCCCACACGCGATCACTCGATTGATCGCGCAACGTGCACACGTTCGAAAGCGTGCAAGCGAATGCACACGCAAAAACGCAAAAACGCAAACGACGCGAACCGCCCGAAGGCAGCCCGCGTCGTGTCGCGGTCGAACGTCCGTTGTCGGACGTTACTCTGCGGCCTGAACGCGCTCGTTCACGCCGGGCGATTGAATGCCCGACATGCGATCACCGATCACCGCGCTGCGCCGACCGATCCAGCGGGCCCGGTCGAACGAGTCGATGTTCTTGTTCAACACGACCTGGAAGCACGCGGCGTTCCCTTGCTCGGCGATGATCGTCGACCACGCGAGGAAGAGGTGCCAGATCCGGAACCAACGCTCGCCGTACGCGGCGAGGATGGCGGCCTTGTTGCTGAGCCAGTTGTCGTGCCAGCGCTTGATGGTCCAGCCGTAGTGATGGCTGATGTTCTCGACGCTGTGCGTTTCGAAGCCGGACTTTTCCATCGAGGTGAGCATCGCCGCCGGGCAGAGGCTCGCGTCGGCACCCGGGAAGATGTACTTGTTCATGAAGAGACCCCAAATGAGGTCTTCGGGGCGAAGGCCGCGACGCAGGCCCGTCCACTGGAGCAGGAAGAGACCGTCGTCCGTGAGGAGGTCGAGGACCTGCTCGTAGAACGCGCGGAGGTTCTTCACGCCGACATGCTCGACCATCTCGAGGCTCGAAATCTTGTCGTACTTGCCGTGCGGAATGTCGCGGTAGTCCATGCACAGGAAGCGCGCGCGATCCGCGACGCCCCACTCCTTCGCGCGACGGGCGCCGAAGGCGGCTTGGTTCTGCGCGATGGTCACGCCGGTGGTCTCGGCGCCGTAGTAGCGCGCGCCGTGGCACGCCAAGGTTCCCCAGCCGCAACCGATGTCGAGCATGCGCTCGCCCGGCTTGAGCTGGAGCTTCTGGCAAACCAGGTTCAGCTTGTTGTCCTGTGCCGCTTCGAGCGTCTCGCTCGAGTTCATGAAGAACCCCGACGTGTAGATCATGCGCTCGCCGAGGAACCAGCCGAAGAAGTCGTCGCCGCGGTCGTAGTGCTCGCGAACGATCCGCTCGTCTTGCTGCTTCGAGTGGATCATGACTTCGGGGACGAAGTTCGTGACCATCCACTTCAAGTGCTGAGGCGTCAGCGTGTACTTGACGAACAGATTGCGGTCCCTAAGAAGCGCGTAGATGTCGCCCGGGATGTCGATCGCACCGTCGAAGTAGGCTTCGTAG
>DATBBD010000402.1:0-5584 GCA_036271175.1 Polyangiaceae bacterium
GATCGCGCGGTTCTTCGTGAACGCGACGCCGGAACCGAAGCCGCAAATGGACTGGTTCGACGGGTTCGACGGGAGCGAGACGTGGGATCCGTTCACGATCACGTCGGGGAACAACGGCGTTTACATCTATCGCAACGACAAGTGGGCGATCGATTTCTCGGGCTGCACGCCGAACCTCACGGTCGGGCCGATGCTCGGCCAGCTCGTCACCGGGTTCGCCGACAGCGGGTCGAGCTGCAACATGAGCATGGTGCGCCTCGGGCTCGGGACCGCGGTCGCGCAAGGCAGCTTTTTGCACGTGCGCATGTCGACGGAGATCCCCTCGACGGCGCGCCGTTATCCGCAGCTCATGATCACGACGGCCAAGGTCTTGAACCCCGGCGACGTCCAGCCGCTCGATTCGGTACCGCTTCACGCGCGGCTCGGGCCGTTGCCGTTCGACATGGGAGCGCCTCCGGGCACCGATCAGACGATCATCGTGCAGCCGTTCGCGTCGTATCATCAACTCCAAGTCGAGTTTTGCGACCAGCGCGGCTGGGGCGTGTCGGTACAATGCCCCGAAGCGAATCTCTACGGCGACGACGCGGGCGATTACTCCGACAACTGGATGGTCCCGTGGCTCCCGGTTCCGGTGCTCGGTGACGTCGCGGGGTTCGACCGCCCGGTGAAGTTCGACGTCTACACGTCGACCGAGCGCGTGTACGTGTTCATGGACGATCAACCCGCCGGTTGCGCCGTGCTCCCCGCGGGGCGAATGCCCGCGGGTCCGGTCACCGTCGCGTTTCGCGGCGTGCTCTACCACTCGGCCATCGACGAATCGGTCGTGCCCGCCGGTTCGCCCATGCAGTACTTGCAACGCTACAGCGTGTCGCACTTCGATCGGCACATGGACGACTTCGGCGTCGACTTGAGCGTGCCCGCGCCGGCGTGGGACGAGCAGCGCTTGCCGTGCGGCAGCCGGTGGTACGGTGGGAGTTGAGCGCGCTCTCGCGCTAGGCGTCGTTCTTTCGTGCGCCGCGTGTGGGTCGGGAAGCGAAGGCAATACGCCGGTCGCGCCGCCGGCTCGACCCGCCGCGCTTGCCGCGCTCCACTACGACGCCGCGCCGCCCGACGTCGACCCGAGCAATCGCGTCGCGGACGATCCCGTCGCGCGCGCGTTCGGGCAACGGCTCTTCTTCGATCCGTCGCTCTCCGGTCCGCTCATCGAGGGCGACAACGACGGCAGCGGCGGCACGCTCGGCGTGAAAGGCGAAGCCGGGCGCGTGAGCTGCGCCGGCTGTCACGTCCCCGCGTCGGGATACGTCGACACGCGGAGCCCCCATCACCAAATTTCCCTCGGTGCTCAATGGACGACGCGCCGCACTCCCATGCTGCTCGAGGTCGCCTTCGCGCCGCTCTACAACTGGGACGGCCGTCGCGATTCGATCTGGGGCCAAGCCGTGGGTGTGATGGAGGGAAACCGCGAATTCAACTCGGGCCGGCTCTTCGTCGCGACGCAGACGTTCCACCTCTATCGCGCCGAGTACGAAGCGCTCTTCGGCGCGATGCCGCCGCTCGACGACGCGACGCGATTTCCGGCGCTCACGCCCGAAGAAGCGGGCTGCGTCGAGGTCGAGACGATGAGCGGCGCGACGTACCAGTGCCGCGGTATGCCCGGCGACGGCGCCGACTACGACGGCATGGCCCCCCCCGATCAAGACGCCGTGACGCGCGTCACCGTGAACACCGCGAAAGCCATCGAAGCCTACGTGCGCCAGCTCCGGTGCGGAGCGAGCCGCTTCGATGCGTGGCTCGACGGCGACGAGACGGCGCTCGACGCATCCGAACAGCGCGGCGCCGCGCTCTTCATCGGCGCCGGAAAATGCGTCGATTGTCACTCCGGGCCGAACCTCACCGACGAGAAATTCCACGACGTGGGGCTCTCGCCCGCGCCGGTCGCCGTCGCGTTCACCGATTCGAACGATCGCGGCGCCGCGGACGGCATCGACGCGCTCCGACAAGATCCGCTCCAGACGAGCGGCGCGTACAGCGACGGTGATCGTCACGCGATTCCCGACACGACCGACGCGTCCCTCGTCGGCGCCTTCCGCACGCCGCCGCTCCGCTGTCTCTCGTCACACCCGAGCTTCATGCACACCGCGCAGCTCGCGACGCTCGACGAGGTCGTTGCGTTCCACGATCGCGGCGGCGATCCACCCGGCAATTACCCTGGTCAGAGCGAGCTCACGCGCCTCGGCCTCACCGACCAACAAAAATCCGATCTCGTCGCGTTCCTCGGAGCCCTCGACGGACCGGGTCCCGCCGCGAGTCTCGTCGCGCCACCCGGAGGCGCGGCAACGCCGTGAAGGCGCTCGTCGCCGTCGCCCTCTTCGCGTTCGTGACGAACGCGTGCACGAGTAGTTCCGATCATGGGGGTGAGGGCTCCCATTCCGGCGCGGACACCGGCGGTTCGTCCAGCGTCGGCAGGGACGGCTCCGTCGCGAACGCGGGCGACGGCGGCGCGCACGGCGCGAATCTCGACGCGGGTCCCCGTCTCGCCGACGCGGGCGGTCGCTTCTACGACGCGCCGTTCGAGCGCCCCGACGCGAGCGGGCCGTACACGCCGCAAACCGGGACGTGCGGGTTCGACGCTCCGGCGTTCTGCGACACGTTCGAGAGTGGGCCCCACGCGGGCGGTCGCGAGGGCGAGCTCGACCCCGCGCGCTGGAGCGTCACGCGCGGTTATCCCATGGCTCCTCCGTCGCGCGACGACGCGTTCACGATCGGTCCGGCGCTCGTTCCGGCGTGTCACGCCGGTCTTCCCGCGCGCATGCTTCCTGACTCCGACGTCTTCATCTGCGATCCGACGGCCCGCCTCCCGAGCCGGCATTTGCTCACCACCACGGCGGCTCAGAATTATGGGCTCAGCACGTATCGCATCCGGCAGCCCTTCGACTTCGCGGGCCGCACCGGCACGTTGAAGTTCGACGTGAGCCTCGAAAATCAAGGCCTCGGCGGGTGGCCGGCGATTTCCATTTCCCGCGATCCGTCGCCCGCGCCGAGCTTCGACTGGGAAGAGCGCGGTTCGGGTCCGCGAGACGGCGTCGAAATCGAATTCGATTCGGGGTGGTGCAACACCCCCCACACCGTCGAAGTCGGACTCTTCACGTTCCAGGATTACGACCAAACCGCCGCTCGCGCGTCGTTCGATTGCGGGACGCCGCATGCGACCACCACGCCGGACGCCTTGAATCACGTCGAGGTGTATCTCTCCGCGAACCACCTCGAAGTCTGGGCGTCGGATCCGTCACCCGACGGCACGACGTTCCCGAACTTTCACGAGCTCTACGCGGCGGATCTGAATCTGCCGTTCGAGCGCGGTTCGGTGAACCTCATCGTGCGCAATCACGCGACCATGAAATACTGGGTCGGCTCGGCGTGGTCCGTGCGCTGGGACAACATCGGCTTCGACGGACCGGTCGTCGCCGACACGCGCGAGTACGGCGCGCCCGATTCGCTCACGCCGGTCGACGGCATCACCGGCTGCGGCATAGAAGGCGGGTGCGCGTGGCGCGGCGACGTCATCGCCGCGAACCCCGGCAACGACACGGTGTGCGATCCGTCCGTGAGCTGCACCGCGGACGGCCAAGGCCGAAACGTCGGTTACGTCGTGCCTCGCGACGACGAGGCGTCGCCGGTTGCCCTGCACATCCCGGGCGTGAACCTCGACGGCGCGACCGCGGCGCGTCTCGTGCTCGCCGCGACGTATCCCTCGTTCGACTGGAACGGCGTTTCGAAACCGCCCACGGCCATCGATCTCCAATATCGATTGAACGGCGGCGCCTTCCACGATCGCTTCATCACCGCGGTCGAAGCCACCGCCTTCACCGACTTCAACCCGTCGCTCGGCGGCGCCGGCGCGGGCGCCGGATTTCTGAATCAAGTGATCGACCTCGACGTCACCGAGCTGAAGAGCGGCGACAACCTGCTCGAGCTCCAAACCTCGGGCACCTGGACCGGCGACTATCGCGCGGGGGTGATCGGCGTCGACCTCGTGCTCTCGACGGCGAAGTAGACGGCACGGCCGACCGTCCAGAACGCCCGGGACGGCAGCCGTTTGTCATATTTCGTCGCGGCGTTTCCGTGCGCCCTTGCGCGCAAGAATGCGTGCCGCATAAATGATCCTCCATTCGATTCAGGAGGCTCATCATGACGTCACAAGAAGTCGCGAAAAAGTACGTTTCGTTGGTCAAGGAAGGTCGAAACGCGGAGTGTCTCGACACGCTGTTCAACAAGGACGCGGTCAGCGTCGAACCCGGCGCGCCCCCCGGAATGGATCGCACGGCAAAGGGTCTCGAGGCGATTCGCGGAAAGTCGAAGTGGTGGAACGACAACCACACGGTGCACAAGGCCGAGGTGACCGGGCCCTATCCGCACGACGACCGGTTCGCGGTGCGCTTCACGTACGACATCACCCACAAACCGACCAACAAGCGCATGACCATGGACGAGGTCGGGCTCTTTACGGTTCAAGACGGCAAGATCACTCGCGAAGAGTTTTTCTACTCGGGCGGTTGATGCGGACGGCGCGAGCGGGCGAGGCGCACGACGCGCTGGCTCGCTTCGCGGCGATCGACGCGAGCTCTACAGAAACGGGCTCGCGTCGCCCGCGCCTTCGCGGACGACCTGCGGCGCCGCGCCCGTCAAGTCGATGATCGTCGTCGGGAGTAGGCCACCCGCGCCGCCGTCGAGCACGAGGTCGAGCCCTGGGAAGTCGAGATCCAGCTCCTTCGGGTCGACGTGGATTTCGGCGCCGGTCCGCGCCGCGGTGCTGGAGATGATCGGATGGCCGAGCTCGCTGACGATCGCGAGCGCGACGGGATGATTCGGAATGCGGATGCCGACGTGCTTGCGCGGCGATTGAACGATGCGCGGCACCTCGCGCGTCGCCTGAAGGATGAAGCAATAGGGGCCGGGCAGGAACGTCCGGAGGATCCGGTACTCGCGGTCGTTCACGACGGCGAACTGCGTGATCTCGCCGATGTCGCGGCACACGAAGGCGAGCTGCTGCGAGCGCGGCATCCCTTTGATCTGATAGAGCCGATCGACGGCTTTCTTGTTGAACAGATCGCACCCGAGCCCGTAGACGGTGTCCGTCGGGTAAGCGATGACACCGCCGTCGAGCAACGAATCGACGGCTCTTCGAATTTTGCGCGGCTCCGGGTTGTCCGGATTCACCTCGACGACCATTGGGACGCCGGGCGTCTACTACGAACTCGACGCAAGCTCCAGCATCCGCACCGAATGTTTCTCGATTGAAACCACGACGTGTTCGCCGGTCACGAGGACGTCTTCGGACGTCAAGGCATCCCGCGCCGACCGAACGCGCGGCGCAAGCACCACTGCTTCCACCGCGCTTTCCGATGGATTGACCACGAAGAGCACGCGCGGCTCGCCGTGGGTGTCGACGTGAATCGTGCTGAAAACTGCGGTCGGTTCGGCGGCGAGGCGTTCTGCTCCAGTCGCAACGAGCGCCCGATCCACCGCTTCCGCGAGCGGTGCGTATTCCGCAGGCAACAGCAGCGGCACGCCGACGGGCAGCGTC
>DATBBD010000403.1:0-11348 GCA_036271175.1 Polyangiaceae bacterium
ACGCACGAATCGAAGGGGCGCGAGCGCATTTTGGAATCGAGCCGCGGGTGAAGCCGCGTTCGAGTCGCCGCAGGCGACCGCGGGTCCCTCCGCTTCCGTCGGAAGATGCCGTCGAGCGAGAGACGCTCCCCGCTGCCGACCCGATCGCATTCCTCGGCACGCGACGGCACCCCGTGAACGAGCCGCCCGCGACGAGCGAGTTACCGCCGCTCCGCATCGATTCGTCTCCGCCGGTGGTCTCCGCCAAAGTGACCACTGACGTGGACGGTTCTCGGAAGCCGTCCAGGGTCCACCCCGGCGTGGTGCTCGTCGCGGGTGCCGCTCTGCTTTCGACGATGCTCTTCGCCGCATCGCGCATTCATCACACGCGCGTCACGGACGTCGCTCGCAACGAGACGACGAACGCCGCGCCCGTCGCGAACGCGAACCCGGTCCCCACTCTGCCGCCGTCGGTCGCGGAGGGTGCCCCCCTAGAAACCCCCATCAGTAAGCCGTTCGCGGTGACTCGTTCGGCGAACGACGTGGCCGCGTCCAGCGCGGCGGCAACGAGCGCGGCTCCCGAGGTCGAGATCCCGCCGGTGCACATCGACAAGACGACCCCGGCGACGTCTCCGACCGCGGGCGCGACGGCACGACGAGCGGCGGCGCGGTTGACCGCGTTCGATTTTGCCGCCGCGATGAACGCCTTGGCGAATGCCGGAGTAGGCGCGAATGGTTGCGGACCGGAAGCGACGGGGAACGTGCCGGTCGCCGTCACGTTCGCGCCGGGAGGCTTCGTGACGCACGCGGTCGTCGAAGACGGCGCGCTACGCGGCACTGCGGCGGGCAGTTGCGTCGCGCGTCAGCTGCGCACCGTCCGCGTCGCGCCGTTTCAAGGGCGCATGGCCACGGTGCGCACGACCGTCGTGCTCCGCTAACTCCGTCGCCTTGCGTCGGCTTTTTCTCGGGTTCGAAACGCCGCGGTCCAAGCGCGGTGACGTCGCGCCTTGAGGCGCGGAGCGAGCCGTCCGATAAAGGGACGAGCTCGAACATGGCCATTGGTCCCGTTTATCGTCCGCTGCTCGAGCTGTGTCGCGAGGCCAACGTCGATATCGCGAGCGCGCTTCGCGACTCCGAGCTGACCGAAGCGGAAATCCTCGACCCGAACACTCGCATTCCGACCGAACGGGCGCGCGCGTTCGGCAAGCGACTCATCGCCCTCGTCGGCGATCCGGAGCTCGGGCTCCGCGTGGCCGAACGGTTTCGTCCCGAAGACGCGGACCTCGTCGGCTACCTCGTTCGTCACTCGCCCAACTTGATCGAAGCGCTGAGCGCGCTTGCGCGCTACGTGCGCTTGCTCGGCGATGCGGCGGAGGCCAACGTCGAACGCGCCGACGGTCGCGTGGCCGTCACGGTCGGGCTGGCGGGCGGCCGTCGATATCTTCCGGAGGCTGCCGATTTCATCGTCGCGGTCCTCGTTCGTGGCGTGCGCGAGATCACCAGTGACGCTGCGAACCTCGTCGAGGTTCGATTGGCGCGCCCCGAACCGCGGGAACGAGAGCCGTATCGCCGGTATTTTCGCGCCCCGGTCGTGTTCGACGCGGAGCAAAATACCATCGTCTACGGCGAGGATGCGCTCTCCGTGCCATTTCGCGAAAGCGATCCGCGGCTCCGCGCGATCCTCGAGCGCCGTGCGGAAGACGTGCTCGCGACGTTGCCCGCGCCGCAAAGTCTGGCCGAGCATGTTCGCGCGAGCATCGGACGGCGTCTCGGTCTCGGCGAGGTGGGCCTCGGTACCGTCGCGCGCGATCTCGCAGTGAGCGAGCGCACGCTCCGGCGCCGGCTTAGCGAGTCGGGCCTCAGTTATCGCACGCTTCTCGACGCGGTACGCTCGGAGCGCGCGCTTTCGCTCGTGGCCGAGCGGCGATACACGGTCACCACGATGGCGCAGCTCCTCGGATTTTCCGACGCGACGTCGTTCGCACGCGCCTTTCGACGGTGGACCGGATCGCTCCCGCACGAGTACGCGCGCGATTCCCTGAGACACTAGCGCAGCGTCCGCGTTGCAGCGGTGGCCGGAACTGCTGCTTCCTTTGGCCGCGCGGGCCGCGTCGCGACCCACTCCGGGCCGTTAACGTCGCGATCATCGGCGTTTCGGCTGTGAAGCGGAACCTTCCGTTCCCAAAGGAGTTCTCGTCATGATCGACTCTCTCTCGTCCCGCGTTGCTCCCCGCGCGCGCGTCTCGACGCTCGCTCTCTTCGCGTGCGTTTCGGTCGCGTCGTTCACGGGGCTCGGGTGCTCGTCGGCACCCGACGGCAGTTCGGCGGCGCCCTCGTCCGGCGCGGCAGAGCCGAATGGGACTCCGCAGATCGTCGGTCAGACCGGTGCGGCGAGCGAGGCGCTGTCGTTCGCAGGCTCGAGAGAGACCGTCGTGGACGGGATCGCCGCAGCGGAGAACCTGATGTTTTCCGATACCGGTCGACTATTCGTCACGGGCGACGACGGTATCTACGAGCTCACGCGCGACGCCTCGGACGATGTGACCAAGACGGTGGTCGCACCGGAGACGACGTGTAAATTCGCTGGAATGTCGGAGATCGGCGGCGTGCTCTACGCTGCCTGTTACGATCAAACCGGTTCCAACTCGTACCTCTACGCGGCCGAGCTCGACCCGGTCCCGCAATTTCGATCCATCTACACGCTCTCCGGCGTCGCGCTCGCCAACGGCGTCGCCGCGGATTCGCAAGGACGGCTCTACGTCGCCGATTCGTTCGACGGGACCCTCCTTCGCCTCGGCCTCGCCCCCACCGACCCGTTCGCAGTGGCGGCGAAGGAGACCTTCGTCGCGAAGGGCTCCAACATTTTGCCGAACGGCCTCAAGTTTTTCGGCGGGGCGATCTATTACACGGACTTCGTGTCCATCAAGCGCGTGCCGCTGCTTCCCGACGGTAGCGCCGGTCCGATCGCGACGCTCGACACGCAGCTCACGTTCTTCGACGACCTCTACGTCGATGCGCGCCGGATCCTCGTGGCGAATTTTCTCTTCGGCACCGTGGAGTTGCTCACTCCGGGCGGCATCGACCTGTTCGACACCGCGGCGTTCACGTTCGAGGGGCCGTCGGCGGTGATTCCGGCGGACGGCCGGCTCGGCTTTTCGGAGAACGATTTGCTGATCACCGAGAAGAGCGGCAACCGCGTTGCGGTATTTCACCCGGCGTTCTGAGCCCGAGGGCCGGCCCGAAGAACGCCTCGAAATTCGCGCGGTGCGCGAACTCCCGAGCCCGAACGCCCGTGCTTTTGGTACCGGAGTGGCGCCGAATGCCCACCTCGGCTAAGGGACGCCGCCCGATTTCGAAATCGAGCGCTCGGAGCGTGCCGTGACCCAAAGCAGAGAACTGATCCGAAACGTTGCCATCATCGCCCACGTCGATCACGGCAAGACCACGCTCGTCGACGCCATGCTCCGGCAGACGGGGGTGTTCCGTGCGAACGAGGCGATGACCGACCGCGTCCTCGACTCGAACGACCTCGAGCGCGAGCGCGGCATCACCATCCTCGCGAAGAACGCGGCGCTCACCTACAACGGTTACAAGTTCAACATCATCGACACGCCGGGCCACGCCGATTTCGGCGGCGAGGTCGAGCGAACCTTGAAGATGGCCGACGGCGCGTTGCTCCTCGTCGACGCCGCCGAAGGGCCGCTCCCGCAAACGCGATTCGTGCTCTCGAAGGCGCTCGAGCTCGGGATGCCGGTCGTCGTGATCATCAACAAGATCGATCGCCCCGACGCCCGGCCGACGGACGTCCAGGACGAGGTGTTCGCGCTCTTTTGTGACCTCGAGGCGAACGACGCTCAGGCCGATTTTCCGACGCTCTACGCGGTCGGCCGTGACGGCGTGGCGATGTACGCGCTCGAGGACGAGAGAAAGTCGCTCGTTCCTTTGCTCGACACGATCATCGCGCGGATCCCGGCGCCCAAGGGCGACCCGACGGCGCCGCTCGCCTTGCTCGTGCACGACGTGCATCACGACGACTACGTCGGCCGTCTCGCGATTTGCCGTGTTCATCAGGGAACCCTCATCGCCGGCAAGCAGGTCGCGCTGATTCAAGAGCGCTCCGAGCGAGTCGAAAAGATTTCGCAGGTCTATGCCTTCGAGGGACTTCGCCGCGTGCGCACGGACGCCGCCGAAGCCGGCGACATCGTCGCGCTCGCGGGCCTCGACGACGTCCAGATCGGCGACACGGTCTGTGATCCGGAGCGACGGAGCACGCTTCCGCGCATCCAAGTCGAGCAACCGACCATCAAGGTGACGTTCCGCGTGAACGACTCGCCGTTTGCGGGCCGGGCCGGCAAATGGGTCACGTCGCGGCACGTCCGCGAACGTCTCGAGCGCGAGGCGAAGCGAAACATCGCGCTCCGCGTCGACATGCAAGCGGAACCCGACTCGTTCGTCGTGTCGGGGCGCGGCGAGCTGATGCTCGCCATCCTCGCCGAAACGATGCGGCGCGAAGGTTACGAATTCGCCGTCGGCATGCCCGAGGTGGTGACCCGCGAAGAAAACGGCGTCGTCTACGAGCCGTGGGAAATCGTCGTGGTCGACGTGCCGGACACGTACGTCGGCGCGGTCACGACGCGGCTCGGCGAGCGTCGCGGTCAGATGGTGAAAATGCACAGCCCGACCAGCGGGCGCGCGCGCGTCGAATACCGCGTGCCGTCGCGCGGCCTCATCGGCTTCCGCTCGACATTCTTGACCGAGACCCGCGGCACGGGGCTCCTCAACACGATCTTCGACGGCTGGGAGCCCACTGGCGGCGTCATGCTGCGCCGTCCGAGCGGCGCCATCGTGTCGGACCGAGCCGGCACCGCGACGCCCTACGCCCTCTTCCACGTCCAGCCGCGCGGCGAGCTCTTCATCGACCCCGGTATCGAGGTCTACGAAGGCATGATCGTCGGCGAGCACAATCGCCCGAACGATCTCGACGTCAACGTGACCCGCGAGAAGAAGCTCACCAACATTCGCGCGGCGGGCCGCGACGAGAACGTCATTCTGTCGCCGCCCACCCGGCTCAACATCGAGTCTGCGCTCGAGTTCGTCGATCGCGACGAGCTCGTCGAAATCACGCCCGACGCCGTGCGCGTCCGAAAGCGCGTCCTCGAGGGCAACAAGCGCCCCCGCCGCGACAACTGAGGGGGCCGGGGCTCACGGGCAGCTCGCGGGGCACGAGCTCGCCGTCAGGCAGTCGGCCACCTTGAGCGCATTGCTCGTCTCGAGGGCGCCGGCGGTGAGCAGCGAGGGCTGACACGAGAAGATGCAATCGACGCCGCGGCAGTTTTGCTTCGTGGCGCACTCGCGGACGGCCGCGCAATCGGCGTTCTTCTGGCAATCGAGGAGCGAGCAGGCGCAATTGGCACAGGCGCAGGTCTCGAGCGCCGTGCAGATCCCTTCGCCGGTCGCGATGGTCGTGCACTGGTCTGTCGCGGCCTGACCGGTCGCGCAATCCGGCGGCGGATCGGGGAGCCGGTCCGGCGACGTGCTCCAGTGGTCCGTCACGCCGTGCACCATCCGGCCGATCGCACCTTGGAATACGGAATTGGCGTGGGCTTTCGCGTCCCAGGTGCACTGCGTGACGTCCATGCCCTCGCACATCTGCTTCGCGAACGAGGCCCAAAGGTCCCCGTTCGGTGCGTACCGGACCTGGATGATCTCGTTCAGGTCGCCGCCCGCGAGGAGCGCGACGTAGCCGTCCTCGAACCCGCGCGGATACATCGGATCGGAAGGCGCATTCACGGTGACCGTCCAGAACGTGGGCGTCGCGTCCAGCGCGTTGGTCGATTCCGCGATGTAGGCGTCGGTCTTCTCGCCGTCGCTACTGCCGTAGTACACGACCGCGATCGTGCCCGGCGCTTTCGAGGTTACCGACGCATACGACACGATCTTCACCGCCGGCGCGGCGATCGCCACCGGCGTCGACCACGTCGCGGCGTGGTCCTTCGAGACCGTGAGCCGCAGCACGCCGTCGCCGTCGGGCCACGCAATGTAGAGGTTACCGGCGGAGTCCGCGGTCAGAAATTCCATCGCGAGCACGTTCGCGTTCTCGACGATGCCGACCAGGTCCGTCACGTTGTAGGCCGGCATCGACGCGCCGGGAATTTCGTGGATGGTGAACGTCGCGGCTTCGTCGGTACTGACGGCGATCGCCAGGCGTGTGCACCGGCGAAGGACTTGGTAGACGGTTCCGTCCGGACCCACCGTGCCCGAGCCGAAGATCACCCACTCGTTCGGATCGCAGTTCGGCACGTCCGCGGCCTTGATGTCGACGTGAGCGCCCGGCTGCCACGTCGCGCCGCCGTCGAGCGACTTGTAGAAGGATTGGTAGTTCGGCGTGAGTCCGAGGAGCGACACGATCGGCACCGGCGTCGAGATCGGCGCGGGCGCGGATAGGTACACGACGTTCGGGTAGTTCGTCGGCTTGCTGGTGACCGGCGGTCCCGCGAATATTTTCATCCAATCGGAAGCGTCGGTCGCGACGTTGGCGTAGGTCCAGGTTGCGCCCTTGTCGGCGGACATCACGAGGTTGAACCCGGATCCCGACGGGCTCATCGTCCCGCTCGACGCCGTGCTCGCGAAGAAGAGGCGATCCGTCTTCGGATCGATGTAAAGGTACGGCTGCACGCGGCCCATCGTTCCGCCGTTCGTGAACGTCGGCACGTGTACGTTCCACGACGCGCCGAAGTCGTTCGAGGACAACACTCCGGTGCCGCTCGACGAAAAGCTCGGCGCGTAGAACGGCGTACCGTCGCTGGTGACGCCCATCGACGCCTCCGCCGAACCGAGCCCGGTGAGCGACAAGCAAGGCACCGGCGCGAAGCCCGGCGGTGCGTCCACCGGGGTGGTCGTTTTACCGGTGCCCGCTCGATAGGCGAATGCCGGCCGCGTCGGGTCGCAGCCTTGCGCCGCGAGCTGAGCGCTCGTGAACGGACCGTGGATCGTCCCCGCGTCGCCGACCGTTGCGCCGCCGTCGTTCGTGCCACCGTCGAACGGCATTGCGCCACCACTGCTCGGACCTCCGCCGCTTTCGCCGGACCCGCCCGTCGCGCCCGCGGCCGCGCCCCCGGTGGCCGTGAAACCGCCGTTGCCCGAGACACCACCGCCCGATCCGGAAAAGCCCGACCCGCCACCGGCGTAAAAGCCTGCTCCGCCCCCCGAGGCTGAGCGCGTCTCGATCGGGTTGCCGTCGCCGGCACACGCCGAAATGACGACTACGCATCCCGCGAGAGCGACCGCCAGTCCGACATTTCGGGGGCAAATGACCCCGCTATGAAGTGGGAGAGCGGCGAAGATCCCTGCTTTATTTGGTGACATGGGTGGATGGTTGGACCAGATAGCAAGCGATCCGTTCGATGACAACCCTGAGCGCCAAAGGGATTTCGGCGACGCGCGGAGTCACGCCCTCGACGCGCGTCACGATGCCGGCTCGCGTCGAAAACTGCCGTCGGAGGAGCCGAAAAGCGGCGCGTCTGAAGTAGTCTCCCCGCCGATGGACGCCCGCATTTCGAACTTGCTCAAGGACGCCAAGGACCCGATCAACTGGTCGAAGGAATCCATTCTGTTCTCCGCGTGCCAGGAGGATTCGCACTCCGAGCTTTCGGCGCTCGGCCCTCTCACGGGCAAGCGCGTCTTCTGCGTGACCGCGGGCGGCGGGCGTGTACTGAACCTCCTTCTCGAGCAGCCCCGGGCGATCACCGCCGTCGACTTGAATCCGGCGCAAAACGCGCTTCTCGAGCTCAAGGTCGCGGCCATGCGCGAGCTCGATCACGGCGGCTACCTCAGGTTTCTCGGCGTGCGTGCGTCGATCGATCGCCTCGACGTCTACGAACGTCTCCGTAAACTACTGTCCGACCCGGCCGCGCACTTTTTCGATCGCCAATCCAAGGCGATCGCGGCCGGAGTGCTCTTCGAAGGCAAGCTCGAGCGCTACCTTCGCATCGTGGCTGCGGCGACCAAGCTCGGCCACCCCTTCGGCCTCAAGAACGTCGTGCACGCGCCCGATCTGGAGGCCCAGCGCGCGGCGATGGCCAAGTGGGAAACGCCGGTTTGGAAAGCCCTCGCGCACCTCGTCGCGCGACGGCCCGTCCTCGCCGCCTTGTCCGGCGACCCCGGCTTTTATCGCAATCTACCGCCGGAAATGCCGCTTCACGAGGTGCTCTACGACCGCGTGCACAACCACCTCAAGCACAACATCCTTCGCGACAACCCTTTCTTGCAGATGGTGTTTTTTGGTCGGTACGTATTTGAAGACGTCCTTCCCATCTACCTCAATGCGTCCACCTACGACCGCGTGAAGGCGGCGCTCGCCGAGGTGAAGCTCGACATCGTCACGTCGATGGCGACCGAGGCCATCAAGGAAACCGCCGGGGTCGGCTACGATGCGTTCTCGATCTCCGACATCTCGTCCTACCTCGACGAAGGCCCCCACTTCGACCTCTTCGAAACGGTGCTCGGCGCCGCGACCCACAACGCCCGTCTCTGCTCGCGCGCGAACATCTATCACCGTCCGCTTGCGCCCGCGCATGCGCGACGCATCGAACGCGATCCGGCTTTGGAGCGAAAATTGTCGCGGCACGATCATGCGACGGTGCACGAATTTGTTGTCGGCAAGATTTCTTGATGCTTGGGAGTGAGGCCACGCGGCGTTCGCGCGCGGGGATTTTTCATGATGCGGGAGACGCGCCACGCGGCGTCCGCGCACTGTGAGCGACCCGCGCCGGGTTCGCCGGTAGTTTCACTCGCGCTTCATGGGTGGATCGTGATCTGGTCCGCCAAGACTGATTGAGTCGTGGCGGCGACCGGGGCCCCGCCCGGTCGCGGGGCGCGCTTGATGAGTGATCCCGGGACGGTTAGCGGGCGCGCTGTTGAGTGGTTCCGGGACCTAGACCAGCGTAGACTCTTCAATAGGCAGCTCTCGCGACCATCAAAGTCCGGCTCAAGAGCGCCATCAATCCGACCTGAGTCGAAACCCCGCATTGGTCGCATACGTCCTGGACGTGACGTCGGACCGTGGATTCGGCCACCTCGAGATTCGTCGCAATCTCCTTGGGACGCAGGCCGAGGACGAGCATCTCGAAGACCTCGCGTTTGCGCCCGCTCAAGTTGAACCTGCGCGAAAAATCGTCCAACGAACTTTCAGCCTTTGCCGCCGCCTTGCTCTCGCGACAAGCGGCGATGCTCGCAAATTCGACGAGCCGGTCCCCCAAGTCACTTTTGCGAACCGTGATCGCCCCCATCGCCTGAAGCGACACGCACTCCGTGGCTTCCAAGTGACCGGATACGACGAGGAGCGCCGGTCGGGGCAAGGTTCCAAGCACTTCGACCGCGAAGGCCCCCGCATGCCCATCCGGCAACGCCAAGTCGAGCAGCACGAGATCGTAGGCATGCCGCGAGAACTCGTTCCGAGCGGCAAAAAGCGTCCGCGCTGGGGTCACGAGCGCTCCTGCGCGCGTGAGAACTCTCGTTTCGACCTCGGCCAGCACTTGCTCGTCCTCGACCAAAAGGCACTGCTTCCCCAACAGCGCGCGCGTTGACGTTTCCGCGCCTACGCCTCTTCGGTACACCCCCGACTCGCGATCCCTCTTGCCCGCGTTCTCCACCCGCCGACTCCTCGCGTTGAGCGCCCTCATCAGCCATGCCTTACATCGAGAACGGGGACAAGTCGGGCTGATTGCGCAAGGTCCACCGGCTCGACACGGAAGAGAAACAGGACGGCCACGCGGAGCCGGCGCCGAAGCCTGAGGGCTCTCGACGCGCCGCGTCTGATCATTTTTGGGGCTCCCCGGGATCCGCGCCTAGCCGGAAACTCGCGACGCGTCGTCCCCGAAGAGAGGGACGAACCTTCATCGAAAGGCGCTTGAAAATGAATCGTGCGGGGGCGAGCACCGTGGGTCGTCGACGAGCAGCGGCGTTCATCGTGCTCTTGGGCTTATTCGCGTCGCTGAACGCGTCGGCGGTCGAGTACCAGGTCGTCGACGGTCAAGGCGTCGCCGAAGCGGAAAACTATAGTTCGATCGGCGTCGACACGACGGCACCGATCGATACTTGGTCGGTCCAAGCGTCGCCTGCTTCCGGTCTCCTATCTGGCGCGTCCAACGGGCAGTTCATGGTGACGACTCCTGATTCCGGGACCGTCAACGGTTCCGGCAACGGGGACGGAACTAAGCCATGGCTGCTCTATGAGTTCCGGATACCCGAAGGGCAAGCGCCCAAGGACTACATCGCCTATGCGCGCGGAGTAGGTGTCAGCTCCGCGAGCAACAGCATCTGGCTCGTCATCACGGATGGGAACGGTAACTACCTCGGCACCCCAACCGGTTACGAATACAACGGCAATGGCTGGACGTGGGTGGCCTCTCCAACGGCAACGCTCGTCCCTGGTGACTACTTCGTGCACGTCATCATGCGTGAAGATGGGACGCCAGTAGACAAGATCACTCTCCAACTCGCCGACACGTCTCTCGTGCCCGTCCCGACCGGAGTAGGTCCGTCCCAATCGCCGCTCGTCTCTACCGGTCCCGACGCGGACGGAGACGGCATTCCTGACGCTACCGAGAATGCCGACGGAGATCCGTGGACCGATCCGAACATCTTCAACGGGATGGACGTCCGGCTGGCGGCCCAGTGCGGAACCACGCCCACGTGTTCTACGAACGACACCATCGCCGAGGTCAATCAATGTATGTCGACCACGATCGTCGAGGAGAAACAGCAATTCTCGGGTTGGAATTGGAACAACCCGCCCGACAGTAGCTGCTCGTCCGCTTACGACTTCGAGCCCAATTGGTCGACGTGCCGATCGACCTGGCAAGCCGATTGGAAAGGGTTCGTCAATATCCGGGAAGATGGATACCAGTGCTTCTCCGTCGCTGGGTTGCCGGACAAGGGCTGCGCCTCTCTCTATTTTCACTCGGACCAACTCGCTACGGTTCAAACCGGCGGTCTTCCCGAGTGCGTGTACCGTCCTGCTGGCGTCTATCCCATCCAGTGGCACTACACGATGGCCACGAACTCCCAGTCGAGCATGCAGGTCGACTACTGCTTCGGCGGCACGGCGAAGTGCATGCCCACGCTGCCGCTCCCCTCGAGCATGCTGCGTCCCACCTACTCGGGGTGCGTCCCGGCGTCGTGCGACGACCTCGGCGCGCAATGTGGAACGGTCGCCGACGGATGCGGCGGCACGTTGAACTGCGACCTCGAGAGCGGCGGTTGCCACGGCTCCGATACCTGTGGCGGCGGCGGCACCGCCAACCAATGTGGATGCACCGGCAGCAACTGCTGCACCGTCGGCGTCGACTCGGACGGCGACGGCATCGATG
>DATBBD010000404.1:0-2897 GCA_036271175.1 Polyangiaceae bacterium
CGTGCCGTACGACGCGCTCGACGAACACGGCGATCCCGCGCGTCACGGGATCTGAATCGCGACGAACCCTGACGCGAGCGCGTGGAACCGCTCCGTCAGGGCACCCCCCCAAAAAATCAAATCCGTCGTCGTGCCCGCACGAGGCAAAGTGCCCTTTTGTCGCGGGCGGTGAGGCATTTTCGCGCCCCGACCCGACTCACTTCTGAATCATGATTTGGACGCGGCGATTGCGCGCCTTGTTGGCTTCGCTGGTGTTCGGCACGAGCGGCTTGTCCTGACCGTACCCGCGTGCGGTCAGTCGATTGGCGTCGACGCCGCGCAGGATGAGCGCTTCGCGGACGGCGTTGGCGCGGTCCGAGCTCAGCCGCAGGTTGTACGGCGGCGTGCCGGAGTCGTCGGTGTGCCCCTGAATTTCGGCCGACGTGATCTCGGTGTGGGACTGCATCGCGTCGGCGATCTCGTCGATGATGGACGCGGAGTCCGGCAGAATTTCGGCTGAATCGTGCTGAAAGTGGACTTCCTTCTTCAGCTTCAGTTCCTTGGCGGTGACGACCACGTTGGGCGTCTTCGGGCGTTTGTTGAGCGAGATCTGCGCGGTGATGTCGCCGTGCGACTTCACCTCGAGCTCGATGACGCCGAGGAGGTAGCCCGGCGCTTCCGCCGCGATCTTCACGTCGCCGGGCGGTACGTTCTCGAACCGGAACGCGCCTGCTGCGTCCGCCGTCAGCGAAAGCGAACGACCGAGCTTGTCGGTGATTTTTACCGACGCGCCGCCGACCGCGGCGTTGGTCTCCGCATCGCGAAGGGTGCCGTTCACGTTGCCCACCTTCGGCAATGCTTCGAGCTCGCAGCTTACCGTCGCCGAAGGGGCACCGCCGCCGCCCGGTGTTCCCGGCGCGCCCGGCGGAGTTCCGTACGGGCCCGCGGGCTGTCCGAAGGGTTGCGGTTGTCCATACGCGCCCGGCGTTCCCGGTTGCGCGCCATACGGCCCGGGTGCGGCGCCGTTTGCGCCGTCGAACGGGATGGTCGCCGAGCACTGTCCATCTCGGTAGCCACTCGACGTCACGGTGAACGAGTACGTTCCGGGGTCGAGGTCCGCCGTGCGGAACGTGCCGTCGGTCATCGTCACCATGCCGGTGAGATTGCGACCGTCGAAGCGCACCGTGGCGTCGGGGATCGGCGTGTTCGAGCCTTTCTCGACGACGACGCCCTGGATGAAGTGACTCGGCTTCGGCGCGACGCGCGCCACCGGGCGATTCACCATGACCCGCTTCACTTCGACGTGCGGCACGATGTCCGCGGCAAACGAGACGCCGAAGTACAGGTTCCAGGGAAGCTCGGGGCGTACTTCTTCGATGAAGCTCGACGTTGCGCCGGTGCCGATGTCGAGGGCGGCGATGAAGCCGAGCCCGTCGATCCACGGGTACACGCGCGCGCCGAGATCGAGGCGCGACGGCGTCGTGCTGAACCCGGCGTTTTCGCCCAGGCATCCGTCGCCGGCGGCGCGGAGCGACGTGTCGCACACGTGATTTTGCCGGTTCACCGGGACGTCGATCGTCCACTCGAGAAACGGGCGCACGATGTCGAACATGCCCTCGGCGCCGAGCCCGATTTGCAGGCTATCGACGCGGTTGATGTCGAGCCCGAACCGCTCGATGCGCGTGATGCGATGGCCCCCGCGCTCGGCCTCGACGTCGTTGACGAGGTTCCCCGAGTTGTCGAAGAGGTAACCGATGTTCAACATCGCCCGGAGCGGCAAGCGGTCGGCCTTGTTTTTTCGATTGGTGAAATCGGCGGTGGCCATGCCGCGAAGGCCGAAGCTCGCGGAATCGATCCCGACGCCGCCGGTGCCGTTCAGGAGCCAGCCTTCGACGGCGCCGCCCGCAGAGAAGATCGAGTCTTCTTGGTGAGGCATGAACGCTTTCACGCCGAAGTTCGTGTCGCCCAGCACCTGGAGAAGCTGCGGCGTGCCGAGGCTGTCGGACGTCGCCGTGGTGTGCACCGACAAGTACGCTTCGAGGAAATCGAGCGGCGTGGCGCTGATCGCGACCAGGCCACCCGCGCGCGTCACCTTGTCCGATTGATCGCTCTGGCCGCCGAGCGGATCTTCGCAAGTCGGACAGAGAAAGCCCGACCCTTTGAAGTAGCTCGCGATGAGCGAAAAACGGAACGTCCCCGGCGCTCCGGAGCCCGCATCGTAGAGACGGAGCAAGCCGGTCGCGCCGTTGAGCGTGGATGCCGCTTTCAGCGACTCTCGGCGATAGGCGCGATTCTCGTCGTCGTCGGTCGGCGTTTCGGACGCGTCTTCCGGCAAGGTGACCGGAGTCGGCGCGACGCGGAAGCCCGTCGCGGCAACGCTCCCGCTCACCGCCGGACCGGCGGGCGCGGCGCCGGGGTACGCGGGGGCTTGCGGTGCAGGTCCGACGGGCGCGCCGGGCGCCGGCTGCGGATACGACGGTCCCGGCCCTTGCGGCGGGGGAGCACCTTGCGGGTAGACCGGTTGCTGCGGCTGCGGATAGATCGGCGCAGGACCTGGTACCTGTCCCGGATAAGGTTGCTGCGCGACCGCCGCGCGCGGCGCGGCAAGGGACGCGATTCCGAGCCCCGTGACGATTCCGATGGACCTACGCATGCTTTTCCCTCGACCGACTCCGGTTGCGTGCTTACTGACCCTCACCGGACCACCTCGGCGTTGAACCGGCACGGACCTTAGCATTCTTCCGGAACTCGCCGGAAGAACTAGCAAAGCGCGGAAACGAACACGTTCGAGCCGGAGGGTCGGTCGTGTAGACTCAGGCGATCCCGTGTCCGACGTCGTCATTCAGGTCGAGCGGCTCCGAAAGGTGTTCCGGCAGGGCTTTTGGATGCGTCGTGTCGAAGCCGTGAAGGACGTCTCG
>DATBBD010000405.1:0-4186 GCA_036271175.1 Polyangiaceae bacterium
ACGTGCGGGACTCGATGGCGAAAATGGGTCAGTCTTGACTGACACGTGTCGTCGACAGTCGCTATCCATTCGGCGCATGCGATATGCTTCGAGGTTCGTGAACGACTCGATCGAGGGGAATAGCGGAAAGGTAGCCCCTCCATCGCGCGCAACATCCCGGAACCCGCCATGGTCAGCGTCGCAACACCGCTAGCCGATCGTCCGATCGCTCCTCGGCTGCTGCTCGTCGAAGACGACGACGATCTGCTCGACGCCGTGTCCACGGTGCTCGGTGAAGCAGGCTACGTCGTCGAGGCCTGTCGCAACGGCCGCGAAGCGCTCGAACGGATTCGCGAGGCCCCCGTCGACCTCGTCGTCCTCGATCTGATGATGCCGGTCATGAACGGCTGGGAATTTCGCGCGTCGCAGCGCGCCGATCAGTCGATCGCGGACATTCCCGTGGTGGTGATGACGGCGGACGCGAGCGCCAAGGCCGCCGCCATCCACGCCGACAGTTACGTCAAAAAGCCGTTCGGCGCGCCGGAGCTCCTCGGCGAAGTCGAGCGCGTCCTTCGCGAGCACGAGCGGTCACGTCTCACCAAGGGCTCCGAGGATGCAGAGCGACTCGCGCTGCTCGGTTCGATCGCCGCCGGCCTCGGACACGAGATCAACAATCCGCTTCTCTTCGCGATGGGCAATCTCGAGATGCTCGAGGAGGCGCTCCCGCATCTCCGCGAAGATTTCACGTCGCTCCGGCGCGAAGGCGCAGGAGGGCTCCCGCCCGATCTGATCGAACGGTTCAACGAGCGGCTCGTGGACCTCATGGACGTTCTGCGCGACGGACGCGCGGGCGTGGAACGCGTCCGGCACATCGTCCGCAATCTACAGAGCCTGTCGCGGAGCGTGGACGACCGGAAGAAGCGCGTCGACTTGAAGCGCGTCATCGAGACGAGCCTCGCGGTCGCGTCGAGTCAGACCAATCGCCGCGCCAAGCTCGTTCTATCGCTCGCGCCGGTGCCGGGTGTCTGGGGAAGCGAAGCTCGGCTCGTCCAGGTCTTCGTGAACCTCTTGGTGAACGCCGCGCAGTCGATCCAAAAAGGGAGCGAAGACGCGAACGAGATACGAATCACCACGCGTCACGAAGCGTATCGCGCGATCGTCGAAATCGACGACACCGGCGTCGGGATGTCGGAGGCGCTCAAGGGTCGCATCTTCGAGCCCTTCTTCACGACGAAAGGCCAGGGCGAGGGAACGGGTCTCGGTCTCGCGATCTGCCGCGAGATCGTGAACGCTCACGGCGGCGAAATCGAAGTCTCTTCGGAGATCGGGAAGGGGAGCACCTTTCGCGTGTGTTTGCCGGTCCAGTCGGGCGACCCCTCGACTCGTCGGCGTCCGAGCGTGTGGCCTGCGCCGATCGGGCGACCGCTCGTCGAACCCGGGACGCCCAAGGCGCGCTGCCGCGTGTGGATCGTCGACGACGAAATCCTCGTCGCGCACGCCGTGGCGCGCATGCTCCACGACGCGCACGATCCGTTGGTCCCGCGGGGCCCATTCGACGTGCTCGAGCGGCTGCGCAACGGCGAAACCTTCGACGCCCTCATCTGCGATCTCATGATGCCCGAGATGACGGGGATGGAGCTCGGCGAACGCATCGCCGCCGAGTGGCCCGAGCTCTCCGAGCGCGTGGTGTTCATCAGTGGCGGCGCGTTCACACCAAAAGCGCAGGAGTTCCTCAGGAACGCGAAGTCGCGCTTCCTCGAGAAGCCGTTCGAGGCCGACGTATTGCGAGCGTTGGTGGAACGCGTCGGAAAAAAGTCGGCCGAGGCTCACGCCGCTTCGAGATCGTAACCCAGCATCGGAAAGTGGACGTAGACCACACCGGCGCGGGCGCTCTCGCGGCGAAGCACCATCTCGTCCGGCGTGGCATGGACGAGCACGCCGTTCACCGGGTCGCGCCCGTAGTCGGCTGCGCGCACCACCGCGTGCGTTCCGGCGGCGATCGGATAGGGATTCGCGAACGGTGCGTCGGGCGTCCACGCGGACGGCGAGCCTTTGGCGACCGCGAGCGCCTCTTCGCTCGACATCGACGGGCCGTCCGCGCCCCCGATGTCGGCGATGCGCGCGGCCCACGCGAGCACGCGCGGAAACGGCGCGAGCGGTTCCGGCGCGAGCGTCTTCAAAAACCACACCGGGTGATACGCCGAGAAATCGGCGATCGACGGTGCTGCTCCGAGCAAGAACGGGCGCTCTGCGAACTCGCGCTCGAGCCGGACGAGTTGCGTGTCGAGGTGCGCGCGGGAAGTGGCGCGCGGCGTCGGCTGTTTGCGGGAGTCGGCGCGCATGACCTTGCGATCGTCGGCCATTTTCGAGAGCTCTTCCGGCGTGAGCCACTGGAGCACGTCGTCGAATCGCGTCGGCTTGAACCCGACGGCGACCGCGAGTTCGAATAGTGCCGAGTCCGCCCATTCCGCGACGCTCGCCGCCATCGGCGCGTCGTAGAGCGGCGGCGACGGCGCGAGCCGATCGACCACGCGCGCCATGAGAGCCGTGTCGCAGTACACGTGGTTACCGATCTGCAGGACCGGCGCTTTCCGATAGCCGCCGGTCAGCTCGATCTGATCGGGCTTGGGCATGACCGCGGGCGCCCGCACCGAGCGCCACGGAAGCTTCTTGAACGCGAAGATCCGCCGCATTTTCTCGGAAAAAGGCGACATCTGGTAGTGATGAAAAATGAGATCGGCCACGACGCTTCATACGTCGAAGTCGGCCGGGTCGCCATCGACAACGTTCAGCGACGCGGTCGCCCAGAACGCGAATCGCTGCCCGAACGCGACGCTCGGCGCCGCGAGAACACCATGACTCCGGCGAGGCCGGCAATCACGAGCGGCGCGGTGTTCGAGCGATCGCCGCTCGACGGGGTCGAGCAATGGCAACTCGCGGTCGCCGAGGCTTCTCCGGAGCATTCGCTCCCCGAGGAGTTGCTCGTGCAGCTGCCCGACGCGGTCGCGCTCACGTCGACGTGCTCCTTCAAGTAGTCGTCGAGAGCGGTGATGCAGTCACTCAGCTGATTGCCGACGTCGATGAATTGGCCGTCGCAGAAGAGCGCGCCCTTCGGGTCGCTGCACGCCGCCGTGCAGCCGCCCATGAGATTGGCCTGGCAGTCCGCGAATCCACCGCCCTGGCACATGGTCTGACAATCCATGTTGAGGTCGGCCGTGCACGACCCCTTGCACTTCAATTGGCATTGTCCGGCGCAATCGGCGGTCGGCGGCGTTCCCGAGCAACTCGCGTGGCAGTCCGCCGAGCACGACGCTTTGCACGCCGCTTCGCAATCGACGGCGTCCGCTGCGCCGCTGCATTTGCTCGTACAAGTGCCCTGGCAATCACCGGTACAGCTCCCCTCGCAATCGAACATGCCGGGGTTCACGTTGCACTCGGTCTCGCAGCCTCCTTGACAATCACCGGTACAACTCGCCTCCGGCAGCTTGTTGCAGATCGTTTCACACCCGACTTCGAGCTTGGCCGCGCACTGGACGTCGAACGACAGGGGCGTGCATTGCAGAGTGCATGGCGCGTCGACGGAGACCTTGCACTGTGCGTTCACGTCGATGTCGATGTTTCCGCAGGCGTCGAGCCCCGCGTGGGCTACGGGAACGAAGGCGAACACCGAGAGAATGCCGAGCGTGGCGGCGGATAAGCGAAGCAGGGGGGACATGCGGCCTCCGTGGAGCGAGTTCGAGCGAGTCTTCGATCCGTCACATTATCATGCTACTCAGAGCGCGTGATTTCGCAGCGAAAGAACCCGGTCGTCGGGCTCGTCCAGTCGAGCGCGACGCCCGATCGTCAAGAAAACGTCGACAAGGCGGTGCGCGGGGTCCGCGAAGCCGCGCGGCGCGGCGCGACGTTGGTCGTTCTCCAAGAGCTCTTCGCGTCGCCGTACTTCTGCCAGATCGAAGACGCGGCGCTCTTCGATCTCGCGGAGCCCATTCCCGGACCGACCACGAACGCGATCGCGGCGGTTGCGCGCGAGGCGAAGGTCACGGTCGTCACCAGCGTCTTCGAACGCCGCGCCGCGGGCGTGTTCCACAACACCGCGGTCGTCCTCGGCCCGAACGGCGACGAGCTCTCGCGGTACCGGAAAATGCACATTCCGGACGACCCGCAGTACTACGAGAAATTCTATTTCACGCCGGGCGATCTCGGCTTC
>DATBBD010000406.1:0-8089 GCA_036271175.1 Polyangiaceae bacterium
CGTCAGGGAATGGCTGTGTTCCCGGCAGCGAGCCCTTGACGAACGCGGGGGTCGGAAGCCCGCTGGACGCGCGAAGCCGAAACGGCTCGGATGCCGCGACCTGCGCGGGTCCGCTCGAGCATCCGAGGGCGACCATCGCCGAAAGGATGGAAAGCGCGGCGCCGTTCACAGGTTCACCTGCAGGCGCAAGGTCCACTCGTCGTTCTTGAAGTCCGCAGGAACGCCTTGCGCGTTCCGTCCCATGCGATCGTTGATGAAATCGTATTGAAAGAGGAGCCGCGCGCGCCCGGGAATGACGAGCCCCACGAGCGGTGAATACGTCATCACGCGCTGGGAAGCGGGAGACAGCGCGGCGCGGCGCGACTCGAGGAAGTCCGCGTTCGGATCGTAGAAGTCGTAGCGAAAGCCGACCACGCCGTAGCGCGTGAGCTCTTGCGTGAACGCGATGTAATAGCCGAGCTCACGGACGTCGGCGCCGGTCGCGACGGGGTCCGCCACGTAGAGCCCCCGATCGAGGTTCGCCGCGCCGACGATTTCGGCGTAGAGCATCGACCAACCGAGGCCCGTCTTCAGCAGCGCCTGGACGTCGGCACCGATGGCCCACCGCGAAAACGTCTTGGACGGCTGTGCCGAGACGCCGGTGTTGCCGGTGAGCTCGGTGAGCTGCACGCGCCCGTCGCCCGACGTGTCGCTCCAGGTGAGAAAGCTCTTCGACGGCAAGGTGCCTTTCGAAAGGCCCTTGCCGCGGTTGTACGAGACGCCGCCGGCGAGCACGAAGTCGCGAGCGGGCTTCGCTTCGGCGCCGAAGCGCGCCGTGACGTCCTTGTTCGAATTCGGGTCTTGAAGCTGAAAGCCGCTCTTCTCGTCGAGCGGTTCACCGTTCGTCACCGCCACCGAGTAACGGGCGAACCCGAAACCGCCCGCGAAACGGACGCCGAGGTCCGGTTCGCCGGGGAAGAGCGCGCGGGAGGCCTGCGTGCGTTCCATGAACCAGCGCACCTTCGGCACGTACGGAACTTCGAAACCGAAGGGCAGATCGAACTCACCCATCGTGAGCATGGCGATGGGCGGCTGGTCCTTGTCCTTCGAGCGGCCGTAGACGAGGGACGCCTCAGCCTTTTGAACCCGCATGACCGGGCCGTTCACGGTGTTACCGTCGAGCTCGAAGCGGATCTGAGCCCACTGCCAGTCGCTCGTGACGAGGAAACGTCCGCGCCGGAGCAAGAACCGATCGCGGTTCAACGCGGTGCCGCTCGGATCCAGCTGATTGGCGGAGTCTTGATGAAACTCGTACTGGCTCTGCAGGTAACCGGAGAGCACGAAGTGGCTCATCGACGACAGCGACGACACCCCGGGCGTCAGCGGATATCCCGCGTCGTCGAGGATGGAGTCGGTGCCGTTCGTATCGGTGGTCGAGTTCGTATTCGCAGCGGCTTGCGGTGCGGCGTTCGCCGACGTGTTCGCCTGAGTCGTGGTCGCTGGCGCGGCTGCGGCGGGAGCGGGCGCAGGCGTCGGTGCTGGAGTGGTGGCAGGCGGCGCGCTCGGCGCGGGAGTCGGTGACGGGGCCGGCGCGGTCTCCGCTTCCACCGTCACGTCGGCATCGCTCGCTCCGGGCGTCGATGGCGCGCTCGGCGCCGCGTTGGGGGTCGGCGAAGGCGGTGAGGCTGACGGGGACAGCGGTGCGACAGGCGCCGCTGCGCTCGTCGTCGGATCCGCCGCGAACGCCGCTTCGGCGCGCAATAGTCCGAACGCGACCGCTACGGTCGCTAACGCACGGAACGATGACAGCTTCTGAAAATTGAGTGACATTTGCGGAAAGGCCTCCGCCCACCAACGCGCGTCCCCCCTCGCGCGCTGGTGAGCTCGGCCACGAGGACTCAGGGGATAGCGGGCAACGTCGCGGGCACGCCGGCGCCTGCATTGTCGAAGTGAATGCAGTTGCCGGAGTTCGGCGTGCACTGATTGTAGTAATCCGTGCTGACCACCGGGGTGGTCGGTGCGGGAGTACCGCAGAAGCAAGCCGTTGGGCCGCCGGCGCATCCGCCGTCGGTTCCGCCCGTGCCACCGGTGCCGCCGGTGCCCCCGGTCGCGGGACCGCCATCACCACCGGCGCCGCCGGTCGCGGGACCGCCATCACCACCGGTGCCGCCCGTCGCCGACGTTCCGCCGCCGGTTGCGCTGCCGCCGGACGACGTTCCGCCGCCGGTCGCGCTGCCGCCGGTCGCCGACGTGCTGCCGCCGGTTGCCGACGTGCTGCCGCCGGTGCCGCCTGCGTCCGAGTTGGACGGCGGCGGTGCGGGGTTGTTGTCGCTCGAACACGCGGCGAAGGCGCCCGCGCCGGCGAACACGGCCGCGAGAATGAAAACCTGAGATTTTTTGATCGAGTAAGTCATGTTCACTTCACCTCGCAGAAGCCGTAGTTGCAGACATTGCGGCCTGCGGAGCAGTGGGTGCTGTCGACGGTGCCGTTCGCCGTCGTACAGGTCTTGCAATCCGAAGGTGCCGTCCCGGTGGCGTCCTTCACGTACGCGCAGGTGCAGTCACCCGTCGGTTGGTAGCTCGCCAGCTGGCCCACTTCCGTGGTGCGGCTCACTTTCATCGCGCAGTCGGGGACCACGCCGTGCGTGGCTTCGTAGTTCAGGAAGTCGAACGTCGTGAGCGTCGTCGCCCCGGTGAGGACGTCGAGGACCACCTGAGCGTCGGGGTTCACGGCCTTTCCGTCCGTGCCGACGAACGTGTAGAGATGCTCGGGTCCCCAGACGGCGTAGTGACCGTCCCGGACGTTCGCCTTGTCGAAACTGCCCTGCTTCGAGTCGGGCAAGAACGCGCAGGTCTGGCCGTACGCTTGAAAAGCCAGCGGGCGTACGTCGTTGGGATGCGCAGCGGTGACGTCGGCGGCGAGGATGCCGATCGCGGCCTTCCCCTTGGTGCCGGAGATCGTTCCGGCGAGCTTGCTCTCCAGGGTGCCCCCCGAGCCCTCCGTGTAGGGACCACTGCCCGTTCCGTCCGGTGCGGCCGGCCACTTTGCGCCGGGGACGTTGATCGCGACCCCAAGCATGGCTTGAGTTCCCGAGCCGCTGCCGCGCTCGAAGATCACACTCGGATCGTTCCAGGGCGTGATCTGCTTGCCGGCGGCCGCGCCGAATCCGAACACCATATAGGCGGCCTCGGCGGTGATGGCCGTCGCGTCCGACCCACCGGTGCCGATCGGCACCGCGAACTGCATCACCTGATTGAACGTGTGGAAGTCGTGCGCATTGGCCGCCACGGTGGCGCCGCACGTCGAGGCGTACACGTCGGATGCCCCGATATCGGCGGAGACGCCACCGGGATCCAGCGTGCACCCGGGGCTGGTCTTGGCACCCGTCGTCGGATCGAACGTGTCGGCGATGAGAGTACCGGGAGTCAGGGTGTTCGTCGGATCACCGGGCGCGACGCTCATTGCGGCGACGCCGACGCACGAGCCCTGCGAGACGTAGATGACGGTGACCGGTGACGCTGCGGTTTCGAGCGTCTGCGCCACGCCGCCGATCGCGCTCTCCAGCGCGGATGAGCCCGTGATGTAGACGGGATGGGCGAGACTGTTGCAGGCCGGCGGATCTGCCGCCGCGTTTTGCGCGAGCGTCGCGACGGCTGCCACGGCGGCCATCACCTCTGGCAAGTGAGAAAAGCGTAAACAAGACCTCATGACGGTTCCTTCCTGCGGCTCGACGGAAGGGCCGAGCGCTTGCGCGGAAAGTAGGGAGGAGGTGCAACGACATGTCGTCCATCCCGCGAACTTTTTGTGACGCTCTCGACTTCGCTTCGTTGCTTCTGTGTCGATAGAGTGACGGAATCGACGCCGTCGCGTGACGGCGGTGCACCGGGTTGCGGTAACGTTTGCGCAACGTTTCCGGGTACCCCGAAGGTTCGAATGACGACGCCTCGGGATCGCACGCGCTATCTCGCGCGCTATCTCGCGCGCTATCTCGCGATCGGCAGTTCGACGGAGGCGAGCGTGCCGCGGATCGCGGGGGGTTCATCGGCGCTGCCGCCGTAGCGCGGACCGATCGCGAGAGCGCCGCCGTGGTGCTTCACGAGCTCGTTGGCGATGGCGAGCCCGAGTCCGCTGCCGATCGGGTGGCTTTTCGTCGTGAAAAATGGCTCGGTCGCGCGCGCGGCGACGTCTTCGGTGATCCCGACGCCATCATCGGTCACGACGAAACTGACGCGATCGCGCTCGACACGCACAGCGAGCTCGACCCTGCCGCCGGGGCCGCAAGCGTCACAGGCGTTGAGGAGCAAATGGATCAGCACTTGCTCGATGAGCCGTGGATCGCACGAGACGGGGGGTAAATCGGCGTCGATCGAGACGTCGAGTCGCACCTTCGCTTTCTCGAAGCGATGCCGGACCAATTCTCTCGCGGCTTCGGCGACGAAGCCCGGGCTCACGCGTTCGAGGGTCGGGAATTCACCGCGGGCGAGATTCAAGAATCCGCGCACGACGCGGCTGATCCGCGTGCCCTGCTCGATGATCGACTCCACTCCGCGCGTGGCGCGGTCGTCGTCCGCGACTTTGGGGAGTAGCTGCTCGGCGCGCCCGACGATGACTCCGAGCGGGGTCGACACCTCGTGCGCGATGCCCGTGGCCAGCGCCGCCATCGTCGCGAGCTTGTCGATCTCCACGAGCTGTTCTTCGCGTTGACGCGTGAGCTCGGCCACCTCGAGCCCGCGTGCGAGCTCGAGCTCCTTACGTTCCTTGCCGGCGGCGACACCGCCGAAGACGAAGACGAGCCCCGACGCCAGAAGGACGGCGATGACGGAGCGCCATTGTGCGCGGACCTCGCGATCGCGCTCGCGGAGCGCCGTTGCGGCCACCACCACGCCCCAGCGCCCGCCGACACCGACGAACGTCGCGAGCCCGGCGGCCGCGGTTCTTTGGGGCAACCCGAAAGCAGGCGCCTCGTTGCGATCGAGTCGAACCCACGAGAGCCCGTTCCTGAGTGCGTGTTCGACGTTGCCGTCAGTCACGGCCTTGCCGTCGGTCGTCCGGAGCTCGCTGCCGCGCGGACGAACGAGAAACAGACGGACACTCGACGGACGTTCGACGGCGCGGAGGTCCGACAAAAGAGCTTCGGTGACCAGAGCCGGCTCCGTGGCGCGAACCGCGTTCACGCGACTCTCGAGCGCCGCGGCAATGGCGCGAGCCAACGTCGCTTGCTCACGCGCGAAATCGTCCAGCGCGCCGTTCGATTCTCCGCGTGCGTCCCAGTAAGCGAGCGCCGCAACGAGGGCGATCGCGAGCGCCATGAGCACGCCGACCCGCGGCGCGCGGATGCGGGCGCCCGACTCGCTTCGATGCCGCCACCATGGGGCGGCCAGATCCGTTCGAGCGGCGGTCGACATGCGTCCCCGTTCGGAAGAGCAAGACGCACGCCATTAGCAGAATGTCGCAGCTCGCGGCACGTCGCAGCAGCCTCGATTTCGGGAGTCGCCGCCGAGTCGGCATTTCTCCGAATCGGGGTCGGAATTTTTCCGACTCGCAATCTCCGACGCTCCCCGAAACCCAGCGATTTGGCGCGCAGGGTGGTAGGCACACAACGTGCTCCAGATTCGCGTGCGCATGGCGCGTCTCGATTTCGTGAAGGCCGTCTCAGCGTCGTTGCTCGTCGTGAGCACGGCGTACGGCGACGGTATGGACGCTCTCGGGGAGCGGGCCGCGCCGCGGGCCATAGGGCTCGATGAGGCGATCGCATACGCGAAGGCCCACCAACCCGCCGCGCTGGCCGCGACGGCGCGCATCACGGCGCAGGAAGTCAAAGCCGATGTGCCTCGCTCGCAGTGGCTTCCACGGTTCGGCGCGACGGCACAGATCTTCGGCGCGACCGCGAACCAGACCACCGCGAGCTACGTCAACGTCGATCAACTGGATCTCCCTCGCATCGGTGGAACGACGGCGGCGTCCAAGGGCTCGTTCGAGCCGCATGCGTCGACGCTCGTTGGCGTCGGTGCGAATCAGGAGATCTTCGAGTTTGGGCGCATCGCCGCCGAAGCCGCAGCCGAAGACGCGCGCGTCGCGGTCGAGCGCGAGCGTGCCGCGACGGTTGCGCTCGACGTCACGTACAACGTCGAAGAGGCCTATTTCGCGGTGTTTGCGGCAAAGTCGGTCGTCAAGGCATCCGAAGACGCCTACGAACGTGCGCGCGCCCATCGCGACTTCGCGAAAGTCGGCGTGAGGTCAGGGCTGAGGTCGCCGATCGAGCTCACGCGTGCCGAAGCGGAGCTCGGCAAGCTCGGCATTGGACGCATTCGCGCGCGCGGCGCCGTCATGACGGCCGAGGCGGTGCTGGCCGCCGTCGTCGGAACGCCGGAGCCGGCGCTCGATGTCGCCGCGAATCCGCCCGCGCCCGCCGACATGCCGTCTCTCGACGCCGCGGTCGAGCAAGCGGGTGCGCGCGATCCGAGACTCCGCTCGGCGCTCGAAGAGCTTCGCGCCGAAGAGGCGCACACCCGGGCTATCGGAGCCGAGCTCCGTCCCGATCTGTCGTTGACCGCGACGCTGTCGGGGCGCGCCGGCGGAGCCGCTCCGTCGGGAGCCGGAATTCCGGCGAACGGAGACGGATGGATCCCCAACGTCGCCAACTGGGACGTCGGCCTCGTGCTCAGCGTTCCCTTGTTCGACGGCGTCGTGAACGCCAGGAAAAAGGCCTCTCGGGCGAGCGAACAGGTGCAGCGGCAAGAGACGGAGCTCGTTCGTCAAGAGGACGTCGCGCAGGTCCGCGAAGCGTACATCGGAGTCGAGGTCGCGCGCGCGGCGCTTCCCGGGCTTCACCACGCGGTCGACGCGGCGCGCGCCAACTACGACCAGGCCGACGCCCGATTCAAGGCCGGCCTCGGCACGAGCGTCGAGCTCGCCGACGCGGAGGCGCTTCGAACCGACGCGGACATTCAGCTCGCGCTCGGCGATTTCGAGCTCGCCAGGACCCGCGCCGCATTCGGACGCGCCATCGCAGAAGGGCTCTGACGTGACGGAACACACGATTTCCAATCCACCCCCGGGCGAGCCGAGCGATCGACCAAACAGGGGCGTTCCGATCGTCATCGCGGTCGCCGTCGTCGCGATCGTCGCCCTCGGCGCGTTTCTTTTGTGGCGTGCGGACGAAAGGACCAACAAGGTCGCGCTCTCGTCGAGTGCGAAGCCGGTGAGCTTCGTCACGGCGACCGCGGCGACGTATCGCCCGTCGCGAAACTACGTCGGCACGCTCGAGCCGTGGGTGCAGGCGAACGTCGGGCCGCAGCTGGTTTCCGCGTACGTGGACACCGTCCTCGTTCGGCCGGGGGCGTCGGTGAAGCGGGGCGACGTGATCGCGACGCTCGATTGCCGCAACGCGAGCGCTGCTCAGCGTGCGGTCGCCGGGCAAGCGCGCGCGCTCGACGAACGACAACGCGCCTTGTCGCACCAAGCGAGCCGCACCCAGGGCCTCCTCGACGGCGGTTTCGTCTCGCCGAACGAAGCGGAGCAACAATCCGCCACGAGCGCCGCCGAATACGCCGAGCTCGAGGCGACGAAAGCAAAACTCGCCGGTTCGGCGCTCGAAGTGGGCGACTGCGTGCTCCGCGCCCCATTCGACGGCGAGGTCGCTCAGCGCATGATCGATCCCGGCGCCTTCGTTCGCCCCGGGACGTCCATCGTGACGGTCGTCGATCGCTCGACCGTGCGCATGACCGCGGACGCGCCGGAGCACGACTTCGACGTCGTCTCACCGGGTACCGCGGTGACCTTGCATCTCCTCGCGACCAACAAAGACGTCGTTGCGACCATCACGCGACGAGCGCCGGCCGCCGACCTCGGGACGCGCACCGTGCATTTCGAAATCGACGTGGCCGATCCGAACCGCGCGATTCCGGTAGGGACGACGGGCGAAGTGCACATCGACGTCGGCAGGCCGGTGCCGGCGACCGAAATTCCCCTCTACGCCGCGACGTTGCGCGGCTCGAAAGCGGGCATCTTCATCGTCGAAGGCGGCATCGCGCACGCGAAGACCGTGGCCGTCGAAGGGGAGAGGGGCGGCAACCTTTACGTCGATCGCGCGCTCGTTCCGGGGACCGA
>DATBBD010000407.1:0-7598 GCA_036271175.1 Polyangiaceae bacterium
CGCCGCGACACAACGAAGTCCGACGAAGGGACACGACCAGCCCGGTTCGAGCTGGCACGTCGCGCTGCAGCCGTCGGAGCCGACCTTGTTGCCGTCGTCGCACTGCTCGTCGCCGGAGATCGCACCGTCGCCGCACACCACCGTCGAAACACAGGGCGCGCCGGGGTTCGAGCAGACGTAGTTCGCTTCCAGTTTGCACGCCGCGGAACAGCCGTCTCCCGACGTCGAGTTCCCGTCGTCGCATTCTTCGACCAGCGGGTTCAGCTTCCCGTCGCCACAATAAGGAGCAGGGCCGGCGTCGCCCGCGTCGCCCGAATCCGTGCCGTTCGAGCCGGAATCGACGAAGAATCCGCCGCCCGCGCCGAGACCCGATGTCCCGCCATTCGCGGCGCCGCCACTGCCGCCGAGGCTCGAATCCGGGGGCTCGGGAGTGCCGCCTCCGAACCCGCTGCCTTGGCCAGTGATCACCTTGGGCTCGCCGCTCCCACAGTGCAGGGCGATGGCTCCCGCCGCGATCGTCACACCCAGTGCTCTCCATCGAGTCATGCGCGCTCCGCCCCCACCGTTCCGAACGAGTTGAAAAGCATAGCTCAGCGAGCCTTCCGCGCGCCGCCGATTGACGCCGACGGCTCAGCCGCCACGACAACTACATCGACCGACATGCGCGAGCACGAGCTCGCGACCGAGGCGCGGCAACGCTGGGCGGGGCCTTGCTCGCGACGAGGTGACGATATCGAGACGAGAAGCGACTCGGCGCGCCCGTTGTGGCGATTCTGCTCGGGAGTGAGTCGCATCACGACTCGAAAACGTGCGTCGCACGCCGATTCTCGGCCGAAACGAGGTGGCACGCGAGGTGCTCTTGCAGAGGTCGGAGCGCGACCGCTCGCGTCGAGCGAGGCGCTCGGAGGAGAACGTCATGCTTCATTGGGCCATCGTCTTTTTCGTCGTCGCGTTGCTCGCGGCCGTCTTCGGATTCGGCGGACTCGCCGCGAGCGCCGCTGGGATCGCGAAGATCTTCTTTTTCATCTTCCTGGTGCTCGCGGTCCTCTCGCTCTTGGCGGGACGACGCGGGCACACGATCTGAGGTTGCTCGAGGACGACGAGCTCGAGCTCGAGCTCGATTCAGCGAAGCTCGATCCGGCGTTCGATTGCGCGCCGGAGAGGGGGAAATAAATCGAGCTCGAGCGCGCGTTGCGGCGAAAACCAGGCGGCGTGGACCACCTCGCGGTGATCCACGCTCACCGGGGGTCGCACCGGCACATCGAGCGAAAAAATCTCGACGTGATCCTTTTTGCCTTCCCAGTCGTGCGTCTCGTCGACGCAGAGCTCGAGCTCGTCTCGCGGCGCCGCAACGCCCACTTCTTCTTTGAGCTCGCGCAGCGCGGCGTCGCGGCTCGATTCGCCGCGGTGCACGTAGCCGCCCGGAAGCGAGTAAAAGCGGACGTACGAATTTCTGACGAGGAGGAGCTCGCCCGCGTTCCACAACATGACGAGCGCGCCGTGCGTCGTCGGGTGCCGCAATCGCCAGACGACGCGCATCACCTGATACGCGCACACGTAAGCGAGCTGGTACCCCCGGTCGAGCACCGTGGGCCCGGAGCTTCGGTCTCCGTCGTCCACCATCGTCCCCCAGAGTACCCGGACCGACGCGAGAGGCCCAGAAGGGCGGCGGGCCGACGCGTATGAGCCGTGCCCTCGGCGGGACGCGACTACGCCACATGCCTCCGACACACAGCGCGCGTGCGCGCGGCCCCTGGTTTTCACGTCGCGGGCTCGCTTTCGCCGCGGTCTCGCTCGTCTGTGCCGCATCAAGCGCCTGTGCGGGCAGCGCCGGGGGCACGCCGGCAAGCGATGCGTCGGGGGGTAAATCGGCCGATGGCACAGGGGGAAATGGCGGGACGGCACCGTTCGCGTCGGGTGGGACATCACCATTTTCGTCGGGCGGCACCGCGACGACGAGCGGCGGAGCTACCGGAACTACGGCCACCGGGGGGTCCACGGTTACGAGCGCCTCCGGCGGAGGGAGTGGCAGTGGCGGCAACGGCGGAGGGACCGGCGCTTCGGGCGGTATGAACGGAGGCGGCGTCGGCGGAACGGCGATGACCGGCGGCAGCGGTGGAACCACGGCAACCGGCGGAACCACGGCAACCGGTGGCAACGGCGGATCGACGGCGTCGTCCGGCGGGTACCTGCATACGTCCGGGAGCAAGATCGTCGACGCCTCCGGCAACACCGTTCGCATCACCGGCATCAGCTGGTTCGGCATGGAGACGACGACGTATTCGCCGAATGGTCTCTGGACACGGTCGCTCGCCTCGTTTCTCGATCAGATGAAGTCGCTCGGATACAACACGATCCGGTTGCCGTTCGCGTCGCAGCTGTTCGACGCCGGCAGTGCGCCGAACAGCATCGATCAAAACGCGAACCCCGATCTCGTCGGGCTCACCGGCCTCCAGTTGATGGACAAGGTCGTCGCCGCTGCGGGAAGTCGCGGGCTCCGCGTGATCCTCGACCGCCACCGGCCCGATTCGGGCGGCCAATCCGCGCTCTGGTACACCGATCAATACCCGGAGTCGCGCTGGATCTCCGACTGGCAGATGCTCGCGACGCACTACGCAGGCAACTCGACGGTCATCGGCGTCGATTTGCACAACGAGCCGCACGATCCGGCAACGTGGGGTGACGGAAGCATGACCACCGACTGGCGCCTCGCCGCCGAACGCGGCGGAAACGCCGTGCTCGCGATCAACCCGAACCTGCTCATCATCGTCGAGGGCATCCAGACGTACGACGGCACCGGGTACTGGTGGGGCGGCAACTTGCGCGGTGCCCAGAGCGCGCCGGTGCGCCTCGATGTGGCCAATCAACTGGTCTATTCGGCGCACGACTATCCGTCGTCGGTGTCGACGCAAACGTGGTTCAGCGATCCGAATTACCCGAACAACCTGCCGTCGGTCTGGGACGGCGCGTGGGGTTATCTCGTGAAGAACGACGTCGCGCCGGTCTGGCTCGGCGAATTCGGGACGAAGCTCGAGACCGACTCCGACAAGCAGTGGCTGAACCAACTCGCGACGTACATCACTGGCACGCAACTCAACTTCGCGTACTGGTGCTGGAATCCGAACTCGGGCGACACGGGCGGCATCCTCGCCGACGACTGGACGACCGTGAACCAGGACAAGCAAGCCATCGTCGGACCCTTGCTCGCTCCGCAGATCCAGTGAGCCCGGCGGCGCCCCCGTATCTTCTGCGTTCCCTCGGCGGTGAGCGCCGTCGGTCACCGTCCTAGCGAGCGTCTTTTATTGGGGGGCACCCGGTCCGGCTCAGCGCGGCGCGAGGAGCGGCGTGAGCACCGCCATCTTCGCCGGATCGGCCGTTTGCCAGTCCGATTCGAGGAGACCGCTGGTTTCGCCGGAGTCGACGGTGGGGTTCAAACACCAATAGGCAAAGCTCATCCGGTGCTCTGCGATGTAGCTCGCGATTGTCGAAAACCACTGTTGATCGGACGCCGAGTCGTCGGGACTGCTCCCGAACCCGACGAGGTAAACCGGCGCGATGTCTTGCTCGATGAGATAGCCCCAGGTCTGGTCCCAGACGCCCGGCAGATCGTTCGGGTAGTTGGATGCCTGGTACAGCGACTGGTTCACGACGCACTCGCCGCTGACGGTGCTCGGAAAATCCTGCGCGCCGTACACGAGACGGTTCGCGACGGAGAGCGTCACCGGTGAACCCTGCGCGGCTCTCAGGTTCCCGCCCGAGCAATACGACGACCCTCCGGCCGTCTCGATCCCTTCGACGATGACGAGCAAGTTCGGGTTGACGGCGAGGATGGCGTCCCCGGCCCGCTTGGCCGCGGCGGCCCAATCGGTCGTGGCACTTCCGTCACCCCAGGTTGCCGGATCGCTCAGGTCGTTGTGCAGATCGAAAGCGACGACCGCCGGATTGTTCGCGTAGCGCGCAGCGAGCTTCGTAAAGTCGGAGATCCAGCGCGACTCCGGGTATTGATCGTCGTACCAGAGCGGGCTCCGCATCGCACCGGCGTCGGGGTGGTGACGGTCGAGCACGACGTAGAGGCCGCGCTTGCTCGCCCCCGCGACGACCTTGTCGAGCACGGCGAATCCATCCAGACCGACCAGGTCCGGGTTCAGGTTCGGGTCGAGACTGTTGGGCGTGTTGCCCGCGTCGAAAAGCTGGTTACTGAACGGGATCCGCAGCGAATTGAACCCGAGTCGGGCGATCTGATCGAGCATCGAATCGAGCGACCGGATCCAGAGGCCGTGCGGCTCGTAGAGCGCCGATTCGAGGCCGAACCAGGAGACGCCGGTGAGCCGCACTTCGTTTCCGTTCGCGTCGACGATTTTCGCGCCCTGGGTGTGCAGCGGACCCACGACGGGAACGGCGCCGTCGATGGGCGGCGGCGCCGCGTCGGGCTTCGACGACCCCGTCGAGACCGGCGCACCCGGCGCGCTCACGGCGATCACGGTGTCCTTGCCGCAACCGGCGAGGAAAAGCGATGCGACCACTCCGATGGTCGCCACGACGGGCGCGTGGGCGTTCGAGCTGGACGGGCGCGCGACGGCAGCGGCGCGACGACAGGCCGCCTGGAAACGTCGAGCGCCGACCGTCAAAACGCCTCCACGAAGCCGAGCGTCACGACGGCCAGCGGTTCGGATGCGCTCGCCGCTTCACGACCGGCGATTTCCACCGCGGGCCGCGGCGTGAGGAACACGCTGTGCACGTCGAGGAGAACGCCCGAGCGACCGCCGAGACGGAGTCGCCCGCCCACACCGACGTCGGCGACCGCCGCCCAGGCGTCGCCCGAATGCGCGAGGTTCGGCGCGTTTGCGGTGCCCGCAATGTGCCAGTGAAGCGCGCCGGCGCCGATCGAGCCGACGACGGAGAGCACACTGCGACGCGGCCAGGTTCCGACGATTTCCAACGCGGCGAGTTCCTGACGGATCGAAGCACTTCCGCCGGCCGTCGCAACGTGCGCGCCGAACGCGGGCGCGACGATCGACAGGCGCCCCGCGAGCGACGATGACCCGACTGCGCCGCGAACGACCGGCGCGAGCGCCGCGCCCGCGCCGTGAACGCCGAAAATCCCACCGGCGCCGAGCTCCGCCGTGAAGTGGACGCGCTTCGACGCCCCGTCGTCGCGCGCGAATTCTTTCGTCGACCCTGCCGACGAGGGTTCACTCGCCGTCGCGTCGCTCGATGACACGGGACGGCTCGGCGCGGGCGCGACGGCGTTCGGCTTCGAGGGCTCAGCGGGCGCGGGCGCAGAGCCGGCGGCGTCCGGTGCGCTCCCCGCGCTCGGGGTGTTCCCGGCATTCGGTGTGGCCGGGCCGCTCGGACTCATCCACTTGGCGACGTCGTCGGGAACCGGGAACGGCCCCGACGAGCTTCGTGCGGCCTGTGGAGTGGTCGCTTCGAGGAGGCTCGCGCGGAGCAATTCCACCGCGCGCACGGCGAGCACCGTCGGCGCGCGGTCGCGCGCGGCGGGGCCCACGTTCACGTGACGCACCAGGGTTTTCCCGGTGACGCGGTCGGCGACCCAGACGTCCGCGGTCGCCGATGCGCCGAGATGCGAGAGGGCGAGCGTCGCGACCGGCGCCGGGTCGAGGTTCTGCGATTCCACTTCGGTCTTCGGATCCGTCCCCGGTGCCGCGTCGAGCACCGTCACCAAAAAGCCCGCGGCCGTCAGCTCGGCGCTGAGGCGCGTCGTGGCCTCGGCGAGGAGCGCGTCGCTCCCCGCCGGTCGAACGAGCACGACGCGCGACGAACCCGCAACGCCACTCGCCGCCAAGGATGCCCCCCCAATAAAAATCGCTGCGGCGACGAACCTGGCGCGAAAATCAGGGCGGCGGAGCAAGCTCCCGCGCGACGTTGGCGTAAGGGCCCTTCGGGAACCGAGCGAGGTATGCCTCCGCGAGGGCTCGTGCGGCGCCATCACCGGACGCTCGCCGGGTTGCGAGCATTTTGCGACCCGAAGCTTCCGCCGCGAACGAGCCGCGGGGTGCTTCGCTCAAGTACGCGTCGTAGTAGCGAATCGCTTCGCCGAGCGAGCCGCGATCTTCGGCGAGGCGCCCGAGATAAAACGCCGCCGCTTTGGCGTCGATCGTCGCCGCGAACCGTGACCGTTGCGCTTCGAGCGCGTGCCGCGCGATGCCGAGGTTGCCGGTGTACCGGGCCGCGTCGCCGAGCGCGACGAGGTCCGAAAGCTTTCCGTGGGCGAGCGTCGTCGGCAATCCCCGACTCTTAGCCTCCGCGAGCACTGACGCAAAGTCTCCCGACGCGACCCTCTTCGGCCAGGTCGCTCCTTGAAAGCCGTTCGCGTCGCCGCTCGCCGTTTCGGCGGGTCCGTCGTTCGCCGTTTCCGTCGCGAGCGCCGGTGCGTCAACGCTCGCCGCGGGTGGATTCGCGGCCGGAGAAACCGGCGCTGTCGACGCGACGGATCCGTCGACCGGCAGCGGCTCGATGCGGAGTTTTTTCTCCTGCAGGTTCGCGATCAGTCGCTGCCCGGCGTGGAGGCCGATCCCTTCCGGCGAGAGCGGCCCGGCAACGACGACGCTGCCGACGCGCAGATCGACCTGGAGCACGCCGCCTTCGCCGGACCAGTCCGCGTCGAAGACGGTGCCGGTGACGGCGATCGAGAACGGCCCGGCGTCGACCGACCACCGCGCGCCGGGCAAGTGAACGACGTGGAGCGTCGCGCGCCCTTGTTCGAGCGCGAGGCGCGCGCCGTGCGGCGTCACGTCCACGATGCGCGCGCGCCCACCCGGCGCGATCGCGACGTCGGTGCCGTCGCTGAAGTGCGCGAGCGCGCGCGGGCCGCCGGCCAGCGCCTGCACGTAGCCGCTATCGTCGTTCGACGCGGACTCGATGCGATACGCGAGATCGGGCGCGGGCCGGAACACGACGAACAAAGTCGCGACCGCGACGGCCGCGACCAACGCCGCCGCGAGCCAAACGCCGCGTCGCGACGTCTTCCGCGGAACGCCGAGCGCGAGCACGAGCCGGCGCTTCGCCTCACGCTCTTCGGCCGGCGATACTTCGTCGGAGAACGCGCTCCGCGCAAGATTCGAAGCGCGTTCGAGCAGCTCCCGCTGTGCGAACTCATCGACCGACCGCGACCGCTTCACGACGTCCCCTCCAGGTTTCCAGCGTTCTCGAGGTAGCTCACGAGCGCCGAATCACGGCGCGCCATTCCAAAAACGCGATCGGAGACGCGCGCAAGGCGCCGTTTCACCGTCGCGAGCGAGACGCCGAACACCGTCGCGACCTCGGTCAGCTCGAGCCGCTCGACGTAGCGCGCCGTAAAGAGGAGCCGCGTGTCGGGGTCGCACTTGTCGAGGATCGCGTAGAGACGGAGCAACGCTTCACGCGCCGTCGCGTCGAGCGGCGCCGTCGCACGCTCCGGCAAATCTTCCGTCGGTCCGAACGACAGCCAACGACGAACACGACGTCGGCGCAGTTCGGTGCCGGCAACCCGCATCGCGATGCCGATGAGAAAACAGCGAAGCGCCGCCGGATCGCGGAGCTCGGCGACGCAGTGAAAAAACCGAAGGAACACTTCCTGGACATGGTCGTCGACGTCG